>NZ_DATNJW010000532.1:0-20816 GCF_035603715.1 Mycobacterium sp.
GTCGGCGATCGGCTCGTTGCAGGCCTTCCCGGTGTTGCGGTGTGAGACGCGGGTGGCCAATTCCTGGAACGTGACGTACACGATCGAGTCGAACAGGTTCTCGGACAACAGGTCGCCCTGCTGGTTCTGGCCGGGGCTGAAGCCCCTGTTCACCACTTCCAGGCGCAACTTCTCCAACTCGACCGGGTCGATCGCGCGGGTCACCACGAGGTAATCGCGCAGCGCGATGCCATGCCGGTTCTCCTCGGCGGTCCAGCGGTTGACCCACTGGCCCCACGCGCCGTCCATCCCGAAGCTCATTGCGATCTCGCGGTGATACGACGGCAGGTTGTCCTCGGTCATCAGGTTCTGCACCATCGCCACCTGCGCGACGTCGGTCAGCTTGGACTGCCCGGGCTCCCAGTCCTGGCCGCCCAGCGCGTAGAAGTTCTTGCCGTCCGACCACGGAATGTAGTCGTGCGGGTTCCAGGGCTTGTGCACGCTCAGATGCCGGTTCATGTACTTCTCGACAACCGGCTCGAGTTCGCGCAACAGGTCCAGGTCTTGCGGATCCGGCACAACAGCCTCCCAGTTATCTGTGTCTGTCGGTTTCAGTAAATATATCTGTTTATGCCGGTGACATTCAAGTTCCGTCTCGCCGGGAGTTTCGCGTCGTCGTGGCTAGTGTGCCGTAAACCTGCTGAGCAACATTTCCACGCAGTAGTCGATGAATTGTTCGCGGCTGGCGGCCAGTCGGCCGTCCAGGTAGGCGGTGAACAGCGCGGTGAGGCCGCCGATCAAGCTGGTGGCGATCATCTTCTGTCGCACCGGATCGCCGATCTGGGTCAGCTTGCGCTGCAGCAGGTCGATGAAGTTAGGCATCCATTGCGCACCCGAGTGCACCAGGACCGGTTCCACCGCGGGGGCCAGCAAGAGGACGCGCCCGCGCACCGGGTCGTCGACCATCAACGCGACGAATTGCTCGACGGCCTCGCGTGGCGTCGCGGCCGACGTCAACGCCGACATCGCCCTGGTGCACACATCGTCATAGACCGCGCGCACGAACTCGTCGCGATCAGTGAAGCTCTCGTAGAAGTAACGTTCGGTCAGTTCGGCCTGCCGGCACACCGCCCGCACGGTCACCGCCGGACCGCTTGCCTCGCCGAGCAGTTGCACGCCCGCGGCGACGAGTTCGTCCCGCCGCAAGGCCTGGCGATCCTCCAGAGGGATACCCGACCAGCGACGCGCGCGTTGACCGGACGGCACTTCACTCCTAGACTCTTGTTGACAACGCATGTAGTCAGTTTGCCTGACTGGGACAGGAAATTGCACCAGTGACTCAAGATACGTCTGCGGCAGCCCCGGTTGCGGCGGGTTGCCCGGTTTCGCCGCTGGGATACGAAGCCCCGCCTCGGCCGCTCGGCCCCGACTCGCTGACCTGGCGGTATTTCGGCGATTGGCGCGGCATGCTGCAGGGCCCGTGGGCCGGTTCGATGCAGAACATGCATCCGCAGTTGGGTGCGGCGGTCGAAGAGCATTCGACGTTCTTTCGGGAGCGCTGGCCTCGGTTGCTGCGATCGCTGTACCCCATCGGTGGCGTGGTCTTCGACGGCGACCGGGCGCCGACCACCGGGGCCGAGGTGCGTGACTACCACCTGGACATCAAGGGCACCGATAGTCAGGGCCGGCGATATCACGCGATGAATCCCGACGTCTTCTACTGGGCGCACTCGACGTTCTTCGTCGGCACGATCCACGTGGCCGAGCGGTTCTGCGGTGGCCTGAGCGAGGCGCAGAAGCGGCAGCTGTTCGACGAGCACATCGAGTGGTACCGGATGTACGGCATGAGCATGCGCCCGGTGCCGAAGTGCTGGGAAGACTTCCAGGTGTACTGGGACCACATGTGCAGTGAGGTGCTGGAGAACAACTTCGCCGCACGGGAGGTACTCAACCTCACTGAGCTGCCGAAACCGCCCTTCGCGCAGTGGATTCCGGACAGCCTTTGGGCCCTGCAGCGCAAACTGCTTTCGCCGTTCTTCGTCTGGCTGACGGTTGGTCTGTACGACCCGCCGGTGCGCAAGCTGATGGGCTATAGCTGGTCACGTCGTGACGAGTGGCTGCACCGCCGCTTCGGCGACATCGTCCGCCTGACTTTCGCCGTTGTGCCGTCGCGTTACCGCAAGCATCCACGAGCCCGGGCAGGCTTCGACCGGGCCAAGGGCCGGATTCCGGCGGACACCCCGTTGGTGCAGACGCCGGCTCGCAACCTTCCCCCGCTCGACGAGCGAGGCGACCCAAAGCACTACTGCCCCAACGTCGTCTGACGATCAGGTGCCACCGACCCGCCGCTGGCCGCCATTGCGCTCACGCCAGAGGCGGTATACATCGATCGCCTCGTCGCGGGGGTCGTAGTGCATCGGCAGTCGCCGCTGCTGCCAGTCCCTGGCGAACTCGTCATAGAACGTGGCCAGCTCGAAGTATTTGCGGTCGTCGACGTAGTACGGCTCGTACTGGTCGCGTGAGGTCAGGAAGACGACCTGGTCTGGCGAGCAGTAGTAGAGCGATCCAAGACACATCGGACACGGATGGGCCAGCACGTAGATGGTGGCGCCGGTCAGATGCTCGGTGCCCAGCTTCATGCACGCCGCGCGGATGGCCAGGATTTCGGCGTGGGCGGTCGGATCATGGCTCTGGGCAACCTTATTGGCGCTTTCGGCCAGAATCTGGCCGTCCTTGACGATCACCGTCGCGAACGGTCGGCCGCCCTCGATCACGTTTTGTCGAGCCAGATCGATGGTCCGCTGCGCGAAGTCCATCACGGTCCTCCATCCGAAAGCAAAGCTAATAGCTAGCTGTTCTATATTATTTGTACGTCGAGTGAGGAGTTCTGGTGTCGATACGCAGCGAAAGCGACAGTTGGGATCTTGCGACGAGCGTCGGCGCGACCGCGACGATGGTTGCGGCCAACCGCGCATTGGCCTCCCAGGCCGGCTTGATTGACGACCCGTTCGCGGCACCGCTGGTGCGTGCGGTCGGCATCGACGTCTACACCCGGCTGGTGAACGGCGAGATCCCGGTCGGCGACGAGGCCGAATTCGATCCCTCCCGGATGGGCCGGGGGATGGCGGTCCGGACCCGGTTCTACGACAACTTCTTCATGGACGCGACGGGCAGTGGCATCCGGCAGGTGGTCATCGTGGCGGCCGGCCTGGACGCGCGGGCATACCGGCTGCCGTGGCCCGAGGGCACCGTTGTCTACGAGGTCGACATGCCGAATGTGATCGAATTCAAGACCTCGACGCTGGACGAGCTCGGTGCCGAGCCGACGGCCGAGCGCAGAATCGTCCCGGTCGATTTGCGCGACGACTGGCCCGCGGCACTGCGGGCGGCCGGCTTCGATCCGCAGGCCCCGTCGGTATGGAGCGCCGAAGGTCTGGTGGTCTACCTGCCGCCCGAAGCCCAGGACGCGCTGTTTGGCAGCATCACCGCGCTGAGTGCGCCGCAGAGTCAGCTGGCCTGTGAGTTCGTTCCGGACACAACGGTTTTCAATGACCCGCACTGGCGGAGTCACCACGATCGGATGAGCGAGCTGGGTTTCGAGATCGACCTCAATGACTTGGTGTATCACTACGAGCGCAGCCACATCATCGAAGATCTCACCAACCGCGGCTGGCAGGTGGCGCATCGCACCGTCGCCGAAATGCATGCCGCCAACGGCTTCGTGTACGCCGACGACGAGGTCGCCCAGGCGTTCGCCGACATCACGTATCTCAACGCCGTGCGGAGCTGACCGGAGCCCCAGAACTCAGTCGGTGAAGTCGATCCTGACCGACACCGGCGTGGTCTCCAACGCCTTGGCGACCTTGGATCCCACCAGCCCGAACTTGCGACCGCGCGCCGCGACGTCGTCATCAGGTCTGAATTCCGCAACTCCGGTGCGCCACTGATTTCCTTGTCGCACACGAATATTAGGGTTGTCGGCGATGTTTCGGCCCCACCCGGAGCGGGTGCCGTGCTGACAGATGACCCACGCCCCATCGTGGTCGAATTGCACCGAAACGGGAACACGCCGCAGCTGGCCGGTCTTGCGGCCGACGGTCTCCAGTTCGGTGGCCATCGCGGTGTGCAGCCCTAGCCTGCTCAGGGCCTTGACTGCGGGATTGAGCACACGGCCGACGGCCCGCTCTCGACGGAATTTCCGCAACGTCTTGTCATGGTCGCTGTTCGTCACGGCAATCTCCGATTGTGAAGGTGGTCCGGTTAGCTCGTTGACTTAACGCTAGTAGACCAATCGGTATAGTTCAACCCATGTCCGCGCGCGAAACCCTTGTGGCCAGCATCACAGGCTTGATCCAACGGCGAGGCGTCGCCGGAGCGGGTCTCAATGCCCTACTCGAGGACAGCGGCGTCGCGCGCAGAACCGTGTATCTGAATTTCCCTGGCGGCAAGGCGGAACTGGTGACCGAAGCCACCCGGATCGCCGGACAAGCGTTGAGTGCGGTAATCCGATCAGCCGACGGCGGAGAAGACCCGATCCAGGCGATCCGCACCTTCATCGATCAGTGGAAGGCGCAGTTGCGCGCCACTGACATGGAGGCCGGCTGCCCGATAGTCGCTGCGATCCTCGGTCGGTCCGAAGCACCGGCCGCAGCGCAAGCGGCTGCTGAGGCGGTTGCAGATTGGCGGACCATCCTGGCTGATCGACTGGTCGGCTCCGGCGTTGACACAGACAACGCCCGGTCACTGGCGACGTTGGCCGTTGCGGCGATCGAAGGCGCAGTCGTCATTGCGCTTGCCAGCGGATCGACGGATGCACTCGATGATGTAGGGCGTCATCTTGGCGAAGTCATTCGGCTACACCTACCGGTCGGGCGGTAGCAGCGTTTGGTCCGCGGGAGGTGGCCGAGCGACCCGATCTTCGGGCCGGCTACCAATATCCTGGCAATATACTGTGCACGTATCCCGGGCGCTGGCTACACTAATGCCCGGCGTCTCTAGGCCGGTTCCGGGCGTGGCGGCCGCCAAGCTTTCGCATGGGGAGTGTTTGCTGGAATAGCCACTGAGGGAACAGAATTGTGCTAAAGAAAACTGGCACTATCGTCGACGTTTTGTCCGCCAGGTCTTCGTCGCTGGAGCCGGCGTATATTTTCCTCGCCGATGGCACGGCGGCGTCCGAATCACGGTGGACCTACTCAGACACCGCGGCCCGCGCAGCGGCATTCGCGGGGTGGCTTTCGGGTCGGGGTGTGCGTGCCGGATCACGCGTCGTGTTGGCGGTGAACCCGAGCCTGGATTACATCGCCGCATTGTTCGGCATCATGATGCTGGGCGCCGTCCCAGTACCCTGCTTTCCTCCGTTGCGTTCCAAGGAACTGGACCGGTTCCACGCGATCGTGCTTGACTGCGCGCCGCACACAATCGTCATCGACGCGATGTACGACGCCCAAGTCGAAGCACTGCTGCGCCGGCTGGCGTGCGTCGATATTCATCCGCTGATCTGCTACGTCGATGAACTGGATGCCGGCGTCGAGCGGGTCGTACCCGCAGCGTGCTCGCCCGATGACCTCGCCCTGATCCAGTACACGTCCGGATCGACGGGATCGCCGAAGGGCGTCTGCATAACCCACGACAATCTCATGAGCAACTGCGAAGTCCTGTCCCGCAGTATGGGGTCAGACCCGAACCGAGTCGGGTTCTCGTGGTTGCCGCCCTACCACGACATGGGGTTGATGGGCACGATCATCCTGTCGCTGCATCACGGTTGGCCACTGGTGCTGATGTCGCCGATGCACTTCATGCAGCAACCCCGCCGCTGGCTAGAGGCCATCACCGACTACCGCGTGTCGATCACCGTTGGCCCAAATTTCTCACTCGAAGCCTCCGTCGCGGCACTCGGCGACGAAGTCGAAGACCTGGATCTCTCGACGGTCAAGGAGTTCTACTGCGGAGCCGAACCCATTAGCGCGGACACCTTAACGCGTTTCGAAAAATGCGCGGCGCCACTCGGGTTCGACATCACCGCGCTGATTCCCTGTTATGGGATGGCGGAGGCCACGCTGTTCGTCGCCGGGAAACGAAAAGGACTCCGCCACAATACTGTTGGTGGTCCTGATGGCACCGTGGTCAGCTGCGGCGAAGTCGATTCCGAACACGTCGTGCGGATCGTCGACCCCGACTCGGATAGTCTGGTTCCACCCGGGGAGATCGGCGAGATCTGGATCCGCGGTCGCAGTGTCGCCGCCGGATATTTCAACCAGGATGCGTTGACGAGCAAGGTATTTCACGCACGCCTCCAAGGCGACAACGGTAATTATCTTCGCTCCGGCGACCTCGGGTTCATGCGCGACAACGAACTGTTCGTCACGGGACGCATCAAAGACCTGATCATTGTGAGCGGCCGCAACATCTATCCGCATGACGTCGAGGCCAGTGCGGTGCGCGCCGACCCGTCGTTACGGCGGGCGGTGGCGTTCTCGGTGCCCGGTGAGGGAACCGAACGTCTGATCGTGGTCGCCGAGGCCGTATTCACGCAGATCTCAACCGACTGCCACTCGAAGCTCGCGGACGCCGTCCGCTCCTCTGTGACTTCGGAATTCGGTGTCGGACCCGACGTCCGCATCTGGCCGAGACGGACGATTCCCACCACCACCAGCGGGAAGGTCCGCCGGCAAGAGGCTAAGCGACTGTTCCTGGCCGATGCCCTACAGGGGGCGACGGCATGAGCGCCGAATTCTTAGCTGCCCCTTCGGTTCGCGATCGCGACGTGCTCGCCTCACGACTGGCGTATCTGACCGTCGGCCTACCGACCTTGGGAACGATTGGCGCGGTGGTCTACGCGATCTACTTCGGGGTGACGTTGTGTGACGTCGTGTTATTCGGTGTCATGTACCTGATCACCGCGCTAGGCGTCGAGGCAGGACTGCACCGCTACTTCACCCATCGGTCCTTCGAGGCGTCCGAACCGGTCAGGGTGTTCCTCGCGGTCGCCGGGTCGATGGCAGCGCAGGGACCGGTCGTGTTCTGGGTCGCCAACCATCGGCTGCACCACGCTTTCGCTGACACCGAGCGTGATCCGCATTCGCCTCGGCCGCAAGGCCCCGGGTGGTGGGGACACGCAAAAGGGTTGTGGCACGGCCACGTCGGTTGGCTGTTCGACGTCAAGAAGATCGACTGGAGCAGGCATACCCGGGACTGGCTCGCCGATCGCAGGGTGATGAAGATCAACGCCTGGTACTTCACGCTGGTGACGCTGGGCATCGTGATCCCCGGTGCCGTCGGTGGGCTGGTCACCCATTCGGTGCACGGCGTCGTCGGCGGCATCCTTTGGGGCGGCTTCGCGCGGATCTTCGCCCTCGATCAGGCCACGTGGGCGGTGAACTCGTTGGGCCACACGATCGGTGCCCGTGCATTTCCGGTGCGGGACGGCAGCCGCAACATCGGTGCCCTCGCGCCACCCACGATGGGTGGGTCATGGCACAACAACCATCACGCCCGCCCCGCGCTGGCCCAGACCCGCCGGCACTGGTGGCAGCTCGATCTGGCCGGAGACTTCATCCGCCTGCTCGATCGGCTGGGTCTCGTGCACCACGTGCGGTACGTCAATTCGCAGTCCGACCATGCAGGAGAAGCGCCATGACAGCCGAAACCAACGCTGCAACAGCGTCTTTGTTGTCCTCACCGCCTTCCTCCGGCGAGCGGGAATCGCTCGCCAAGGCCATCCTGCAACTGAACCCTGCCAGCGCACGGGCCAAACGGGTGGTCGCGCTTGTCACCATCGGCATCCCGGCCCTCGGTTTCGCTGTTGGGGTCTACCTGACCGTGGCGGGACGGGCCACCGTGCTGGACTTCGTTCTGTTCGGCGTGTTCTACGCGATACAGATGTTCGGTATCACCATTGGTTTCCACCGCTACGTCGCCCACAAATCCTTCAAGACGTCCCGCTTCTTCGAAGGCGTCCTGATGATCACGGGCTCGATGGCACTCGAGGGTCCGCTGCTCTTCTGGGTCAGCACGCACCGCCGCCATCACCGTTACGCCGACGAGCAGGGCGATCCCCACTCGCCGAATTTGAGCGGTGAAAGTTTCGGCGGCAAGCTGAAAGGGCTGTGGTACGCCCACATTCCGTGGATGTTCAGCGACCAGGAATCCAGGTCGACGGTGTTCGCTCCCGACGTGCTGCGGGACCGGCGACTGTACAGCTACAACCGGACCTATCCGATCTGGGGGTTGGCCGGACTCTTGGCGCCCGCTGTCATCGGATGGGCTGTCGGCGGGAGTGCCGCTGCGGCGTTCTCGGGCTTCATCTTCGGTGGCCTGGCCCGGGTCTTCGTGGCCAACCAAGCGGCGTGGTGCGTCGGTTCGGTCAGCCACATGACCGGCTCGCGGCCGTTTGCCAACCGGGATAACAGCGCCAACAACTGGCCGGTGGCCTTCTTCACCTTCGGTGAGGGTCTGCAGAACAACCACCATGCGTTTCCCGGTGCGTATCGGCACGGAATGCGTTGGTGGGAACCAGATCTCAGCGGCTGGGTGATCGCGATATTGGCCAAGTCGCACATCGTGTGGGACCTGCACATGCCCAGCCGCACGGCGATCGACAACCGACTGCGGCGCAACCGCACCGCCATCCCCGTCGTGTCCACCCCCGGAGAAAGGTGACGATGTTCAGAAGATCGAAGACGCCCGCGATCGAAGGCCCGCTGACTCAGCAGTCGCTGCGTTCATGGCTAGTTTCTGATCTGGCCCGTCGGGTGAAGTGCCCCGAAGCGGATGTGGATACCGCCAAACCGTTCGATGCCTACGGACTCGACTCACGAACGGCAGTCCAGGTATCCGGCGCGTTGGAGAAGGTGGTCGAACGACGACTCTCCCCGGCGATCCTGTTCGATCACGGGTCGATCGACGAGCTCACCGCCTACCTCACCCGCGAACTCAGCCTTCCCGGTTAGCACCTCCGAAAGAGCCAGCCATGACTCAACAGCAGTCCCGGCCCGACATTCCGGCCGACCCCGACCCGAGGTGGGTCGAGTTCATCGAGAAGAGCAACGCCATCCAGGGGCAGAAACTGGCCCAGGCTATCCCCCGGGACTACATGCAGCCCTCAGTGATTCGCGGCCTGGCAGGCTTGGCCGTGAGTCTGGCACTGTATGCCGGTGCGGTGGCCGGCATCGCCTACGTTGACGACTGGTACCTGATAGTCCCGTTGATCCTGCTCGCGGGGCTCGGCGGGTGGGGTATGCACGTCATCGGTCACGATTGCGGTCACGGCGCCTTCTCCCGCCATCGTCAATTGAATTTCGCGATCGGTCATTTCGCGTTGCTGCCGCTGATGTACCCGTTCCATGCATGGCGGCATGAGCACAACTTCCATCACGCCCACACCAACAACGTGGAACTGGACCCCGACTGGCGTCCGGTCTCCGAGGACATATATCGACGGATGCCACGTCGGTTCCGGTTCGTCTACTTCAGCACGCGCACATGGGCGATCTGGGCCGGCACCATCAACTACTGGCTCAAGTCCGGTTTCCGGCCTTCGTACTACCCCAAAAGAGAGATGCAGCGTGACGTGCGCCGGTCCATCTGGTTCGTCGCGGTCGTGGGCGGCGGGTACCTGGGCGCGCTGACGTACTTCACCGGATGGCAGGGTCTGCTGTTGTATTTCGCCGCACCGTGGTTCGCGATCCATACCTGGTTCTCGATCACCACGTTGATGCAACACAGCGCCGAAGACATTCCCTACCTGCCGGACCGCTATTGGACCCGCAATGCCAGCAGGATCCTGGTCACCACCGACTTCATCTACCCGCGGTGGTTGTTGTTCTGTACGCATTACATCTCGCTGCACACTGCCCACCATGTCGCTCCGTCGGTGCCCTACTACAACCTGCCGAAGGCACAGGTCGCGCTCAGGCAGCGGTACCCGGATATGGTTCGCGTCGAGAAGGCCAGCATCGGCCGACTCTGGAACATCGTCCGCAAATGCCTTTTCTATGACCCGATTTCCGGCCTCTACGCGACCCGGTACATGCGCAGGTCTGCTTCGGGGTCGAAATCGACCGAGACCTCCGCTGCGTCATGAGCGCGCGCACGATGCTGGCTTCTGCTACGGCACGCGGCCACCGAGTGGTACCGCGACTGGCCGGCCAGGTGCACACGGCGATGTTCGTGAACACCCGCAGCCTCGACCGGTCGCCGAGCGATATGTGTCCACTGGCTGCCCGCCGCATCGAAATGACCGGCGTGCACCGAGTCGCCTCCGCCTACCAGTGGGGCAGTCGCGACCCCAGCGTGCTCGCACTGCATGGCTGGGGCACCGACAGCACCACGATGACGGCCGTAGTGGATGTTGCGGTGGCCCACGGCGAATCGGTGCTCTGCTTCGATGCTCCCGGTCATGGTGCATCGCGAGGGTCGCAGGCCACGATGATCGAATATGTCGAGGCTGTTGACGCTGTGCTGCAGCGGTTTCCAAGTATCCAGACTGTGGTCGCGCATTCGCTGTCGGCGATCGCGGTAGTAGCCGCCCTCGCCCGGTCGGAGGCCAGCGGGGTGCGGTCGTTGCTGCTGCTTGCACCTGTTTGCTCGCTGACCGGTGTCCTGGACAGGTGGGCGGTACAGCGACGGCTACCCACGGGTGTGGCGGTGCTGATCGCGAAGGAGTTGCACCGACGCGACGGAGTCCCGGTATCACATTGGGACATCAGGACTCTGGGCATCGATGCCACTATGCAGGTCTGCATCCTTCATGACCCGCAGGACTGCTCGATTCCCGTCAGCGATGCGCTCGAGATCGCAGCCGGAGGCCGGGCCCATTTGGTGGAGGTGCCGGGCGTCGGGCATCACGGGGTTCTGCGCAGCGAGCAGATGCGCGCTGCGTTGTCGTCGCTTCTGGTAGCCCAGGATTTCGACCAGTCACCATCTCGAAAGGCAGTCCGATGACGATGCCAGGTCTCGCGACCGGTTCCATTCCCGCCATCGTTCGTGAACGCGCGAGTCTGCAACCGAACGAACCTGCGTTCACGTTCATCGACTTTGACTACGACCCAGACGGAGTTGCGGAAACTCTGACATGGTCGCAGCTCCATCTGCGGACGTGTCACGTGGCCGCCGAGTTGCGCCGGCACGGAACGACGGGCGACCGGGCCGCGATCGTCGCGCCTCAGGGCCTCGACTACATCGTCGGCCTGCTGGGCGCATTCGAAGCCGGGCTGATCGCGGTCCCGCTGTCGGTACCTCACGTCGGGGCTCACGATGAACGGGTCAACCGGGTGCTGGCAGACTCCGCCCCTGCCGTGGTGCTGACCACCTCCACCGTCGCCGGCGGAGTCGCCGATTACCTGAGTCAGCAAGAACTCCCGTCCACTTGGCCGTTCGTAGAGGTCGATGCGCTGGATGTCGACGGCTCACCGGGACCCACCGGCCGCGGCCCGGGTAATGGCACGGCGTTATTGCAATACACCTCGGGATCGACCCGCCAGCCGGCCGGTGTCATGGTGTCCCACGGCAACCTGATCGCGAACTTTGAACAGGTGATGGTCGGTTACTTCAGCGACACAGATGGCGTTGCTCCACCGGAGACCACCATTGTCTCGTGGCTGCCCTTTTATCACGATATGGGACTGTTCATCGGGGTCTTTGCACCGATTCTGGCCGGCCTGCACGGCGTCTTGACCAGTCCGATGTCATTCCTGATCCGGCCCGCGAGGTGGGTCCAGTTGATGGCCTCCAATTCGCGTGCGTTCTCGCCCGCGCCAAACTTCGCCTTCGAACTCGCGGTGCGCAAAACCAGCGACGACGACATGGCAGGTCTGGATCTGGGCGGGGTGACACACATTGTCTGTGGCGCCGAGCGTGTTCACGCCGCGACGCTGGCGCGCTTCACCGAGCGGTTCGCGCAATTCAACCTACGACCTGAGGCGATTCGGCCGTCGTATGGGTTGGCAGAAGCAACCGTGTACGTGGCGGCGCGCGCACCGGGCCACCCGCCAAAGGTCGTCCACTTCGAATCCGACAAGCTGTCGGCTGGTCATGCCGAACCGCGAAGCGACTCAACCGGAACGGCGTTGGTGAGCTACGGAGTTCCACTGGCGCCGACCGTGCGAATCGTCGATCCCGAATCCAGAATCGAGAAACGGGCCGGGGCAGTCGGAGAGATCTGGATACACGGTGACAACGTCGCGCAAGGCTACTGGGGGCGCCCCGACGCGACGGCGGAGACATTCGGGCAACGCCTCATCGAACCGTCGGCGGGTACGCCCAATGGACCGTGGCTACGCACTGGCGATCTCGGTGTGATCAGCGACGGTGAGCTGTTCATCGTGGGCCGTATCAAAGACCTGCTCATCATCAACGGGCGCAACCACTATCCGGACGACCTCGAGGCGACGGCCCAGGAGATCACCGGAGGCAGGGTCGCCGCGATCCTGGTTCCAGGAGACGTCGACGAACAGCTGGCCCTGGTCGTCGAATACAAGCCGCGCGGCAGTTCAAAAGAAGAGATCGCGACGAAGATCGACGTCGTGAAAAGCAACGTCAACTATGCGATATCGAGCGCTCACGGCACCCGTGTCGCCGATCTCGTGCTGGTTGCGCCCGGTTCGATCCCGATCACCACCAGCGGCAAGATCAGACGCCTCGCGTGTGCCCAGCTGTACCGCGACAACCAATTGGCGCGTATCGGCTAGCCGGCGCGGGCCAGATCGGATCAGCCGAAACCACTGTCAAGCATCAGCCGAAACCAAACTATCCAGCATCAACCGACGTCATACCGGTCGTAGTGCCCCCACTAGGACTCGAACCTAGGACCTGCGGATTAAAAGTCCGTAGCTCTACCAACTGAGCTATAGGGGCAGCGACGCACAAGGATACTGGGTCCTCGTTTGAGGATTCGGTCCCCGGTGCCCTAAGCTGACGTGGCTCCAACGGAACCATGTTGCGAGTACCCCGGAGTGATTCGGTTCTGGCCCCCATCGTCTAGTGGCCTAGGACGCCGCCCTTTCACGGCGGTAGCACGGGTTCGAATCCCGTTGGGGGTACGCGCGTCGCGGCAACGCGGAGCGGTGGTAAAGCAAGGCCCTGTGGCGCAGTTGGTTAGCGCGCCGCCCTGTCACGGCGGAGGTCGCGGGTTCGAGTCCCGTCAGGGTCGCCACCACGGCGAGGCACACGTTGCCTTCCGGCCAGGTAGCTCAGTCGGTATGAGCGTCCGCCTGAAAAGCGGAAGGTCGCCGGTTCGATCCCGGCCCTGGCCACCAGGAGAATCACGGCGCCAGATTCAGCAACGCGGTGCGGGTCTGCGGATCTACCGGCACCGAAACGTGATCATGGACGATGAGCCAGTTGCGCTCGATCTTGCGGAAGCACGCCGTCCACCGAACCCAAAAGTCGGTCTTGTCCCCGTTCTTCAATAGGCCGCTTATTCGATTGACGCTGTATGCGAACGCGACGTCATCGCCGACGGTGATGGTCAGGTCGCGAACCTCGTATCCGAGCTTGCGCTGGTACATCGCGAAGACTTCCACCCAGGCCCGCCGCTTCGCTCCGGCTCCTGCGGACCGAAGCGGTGATCCGACGTCGAACGACACGACGTAGGAGGCGTAAAGCGCCATCACACCCTCGAGGTCCTTGGCTCGAACCGCCGCAACCCCCGCTTCTATCCGCTGCCGAATGTCGGCTTCGTCAACCGCGCGCGTACCCACTAGTTCTCCTTCTCGCTCACGTGTGGTGATGCCATGCACCCAAGACACCGCCCACCCCTGAAACGTGACTCCTTCGGCGCCGTTGTAGCCGGTATCACCCAATGGGCGAGGGATGGCTTCGATGCGCGTGTCACACCTCGGGGAGCAGCCTCGTCCAGCATTTGAGGACGAATCCATTGGAGGACGGCACATGATTCCTATCGGAACCCCGGCACGGATATACGTGGTCACGATCACGGCGCTGATCGGACTGCTCACCGCGGGAATAGGGGTCTGGTGTCTGACCGACCCGTGCTCGTTCGCTCGGTCGGTCGGGTTTCCCGAACATGCGCACTTCGTACACGACCTCGGCGCGTTCCAGGTGGGCTTTGGCATCACGCTGCTGCTCGCGCTGATCTGGTCGGATGCGTTGGCCACCGTGCTTGCCGGATACATCGTGGCGAACACCGTGCATACCGCGAACCACATCGTGGACCTCGACCTAGGCGGTTCGCCTCTGCAAGCGTGGGCGCTAGGCGCGGCCTCGGTGACGCTGATCGTCGCGTTCGTGCTGCGGTTACGTCAGCTCGGCTACGTGCTGGGCCACGTCAGCGTGGCGACCGAGCCGCTGTTGGTCCCGTTCGTTCGGCAGAAGACGATCAGGCTCACGACATTTCGTAAGGATGGAACCGCTGGAACCAGCCCCGTCAGTATCGCGGTGGATGGAGACCGTGCGTACTTTCGCACTTACCAGCGAGCGATCAAGGCACGCCGCATCGGGCGCAACCCGAACGTCGAATTCGGTTCGGCGACAATGTCTGGGAAGCCGATCGGCCCGATGCTGCCGGGGCAGACGCGACTGCTGGAGAGAGTCGAGTACCGCGAAGCTGGACGACTGCTGCGCCGCAAGTATCCGGTCCTTCATGGCGTGGTAGTCCCCTCTATACACCGGCTGATGCGGTTCAAGTACGGACACACGGTGCATGCCGAGTTGATTCCGTCGCCGCAGTCTGAATACGACGCAGCGCCCGAGATTGTCGCCACCGTTATTGACGAAGTTCGGTAGTTATCGGGCCAGGAGCTAGTCGAATTCGATGGGCAGACTTTTCGGTCCGCTCAGGCTGACGATCGGTTTCCGGGGCACCGCCCGGCAATTCGCGGGTTGCGCAGTCGCTCGGTGAGAACATTCAGCGCTTCGACGATCTCCCGCGTGGCCAGATTGGCTCCCAGGCATTAGTGCGCCCCGCCGCCAAACGTCGGCTTGTGCTGTCCATGCAGAGCGCGGCGAGCGTGAGGCCACAACGGCATGCCAGCCGAGATCGTGGCGCCCAAAGCGATGACGCCGATAGCGACGTCGACGCTCTCCCGCCCGTCGTGTGACCAGTAGACGTCTTTGAGTTCAAGCAACAGCGCCAGCTCGTCGACGACCAGCGCGTTGGCCACGCCATACGCAACCGCCACCGCTGGGTGTCGCCGACGCTCATCTGAGCCGCGCAGCCCGATCGCGCCGACAGCCGAGAGCAGCGCGATACCGATGTTGTAGTGGTGGAAGTGGCTTCCCCCGACGCTGATGCCGCCGCCCTTGGGGCCGTGTCCGTGATGGATCCAGTGCGTTAGCAGTCGTAGACCTGTGAACATCGCGGTAAACGATGCCCAGGACAGAACCGCGGCCTGCTCGGCGGGATTGAGGTGTTGGTCGAACTCGTGGCCCAGCCTCGCCCAACGGCTTCGCGCGACAAGCGACGACATACTCAGTTCCTACTCCTGCCGCGACCGTAAGGGTTTGTATTGGTGCTCTGGTTCTCAGTCCCGACCCCTGCCTCCGAACAGTTGCAGGAAGAACTGGAACACGTTGAGCGCGTCCAGGAAGATCGACGCAGCGATAAGCGGTGCTGAATCCATGTCTGTCGATCGGCGGAGCCGCTGGAAGTCAACCATCGTGAGGCCCGCGAAAACGACCAGCCCGAGGATCGAGTAGATGACCGCGCCACCGGGAATGTGCACGAAGATCAACACGACGCCGAATCCGATGAGGGCAAGCAATGCCCAAAAGCCGACGCGCGCAACACCGGACAGGTCGGTGCGAGTCGCGTAACCGAAGGCGCCGCAGCCGGCGATGAACAATGCCGTCGCTGCGCCTGCTTCCCACAGCGCCTGGGGGTCGGCTTCGGCGTAGTAGGTCAGCATCGGCGACGTCCCCAACCCCATCAGCAAGCCGAAACCCAACAGCAGCGTCATGCTTAAACCGGCGGAGCTGCGGATGGCGAACCGCATGCCGATCAGGCAGACGAACGCCAGAAGGTAGAACACGAGCGCTACGCCATTGCCGAGGTTGCGGCCTAGGTAGGCCCCGAGTGCGAATAGACCGGCGGTTGTGGCCACCGACCACATGACCTGACCGAAGAGGGTACGGGTTCGATTTTGCACTCCGATTGCGCCATATTCGGCTGAGCTCATGCCGTTTCCGTCCTTAAGTTGTTCACCGGCGGCTAGTCGAATTCGACGGGCAGACTTTTCGGCCCGCTCAGGCTCACGATCGGTTTCCAGGGCACCGGCCCGGCAATTCGCGGGTTGCGCAGTCGCCCGGTCAGAACATTCAGCGCTTCGGCGATCTCTCGTCTGGCCAGATTGGCGCCCAGGCAGTAGTGCACGCCGCCACCAAAAGTCAATATCGCCGGCGCCCCCTCGCGGGTGATGTCGACACGATCCGGATCGTCGTAGACGGTCGGATCGCGATTGGCCGCAAAGGTATTCATCAGCACCATGGTTCCGGCAGGGAAGACATAGCCGTCGAGTTCCACGTCGTCGACCACGAGGCGCAGCGTCCCGCCCGCGATCGGCGAGTGGCGCATGGTCTCCTCCACCGCGTGCATGGCCAACTCGGGATTGTCTCTGAGCAGCTCCCACTGATCGGGGTGCTCGCAGAGCACCTGCACGGACGCGGCCACTTGGTTGCGGGTGGTGTCGGTTCCCGCCAGCAGCAGGCCGCCCGCGAGCATGCGGAGTTCGGCGGCATCAAGCCGATCCCCGTCGTCCTCGGCCCGGATGAGATCGGACAGCAGGTCGTCGGTGAGGCTGCGCCGACGATGGGCGACCATGTCGTCGACGTAGTCGTCGAGCTCGCCCCAGGCCCGCATGACGGCGGGCTGGAGCGCATGGATGTCGGCGGAGAAGCAGAACGCTTGAAAGATGTCGTCGGCCCACAACGAGAACCGCTGCCAATCTTCACGGGGTGCGCCGAGCAGCGCGCAGATGATCGGAACGGGGTAGGGGCGTGCGATGTCAGCGACGACGTCACAGCGGCCGCTGTCGGCGACCTTGTCGACCAAATCGTTCATCACGTCGACCATGGCATCGTGCAGGCGCGCAACCGTGCGAGGGGTAAACGCCCTCGAGCACAGACCGCGCAACCGACGATGCGTTTCGCCCTCCACACAGAGCAAGCTGTTGATCACTTTGTCCCACAACGGACCCGAGGTGACGCCCTGAGCCTGTAAAACGATGCCCGGCGGGATCTGGAACCGGTCGTCGCGCAGCACGGCGCGGACGAGGTCATAGGAAAGCAC
This sequence comes from Mycobacterium sp., assembly GCF_035603715.1. Lineage (GTDB taxonomy): Bacteria > Actinomycetota > Actinomycetes > Mycobacteriales > Mycobacteriaceae > Mycobacterium. The sequence continues at coordinate 17,222 of NZ_DATNJW010000532.1, forward strand.
CTCGGGTCCCAACGGGCCGATCGCGATGGGTGCCTGCCGCTGCGCTTCTTGGAAGCGGGGATAAACGGCAGCGGGAGTCTCGTCGACGTTGTAGCTCAGCGTGGGCAGATCGGCGTCGAAAACACTGGGTGGAGCGGTACCGACGGTCATGACCGTCTCCTTTGACGCGTCCGACAGGCTTTCGTCAGCATAAGGTGGGCTTTCGCACCCGCTCGAAAACGCCGGTAAACTACACATATGTAATTCGGCGTGACGTGGGCGCAGGCCGCCCTCGCCGGCAGAAGGAACGGCCATGGACCCACTCAAGATATGCAGTGTTGAATTCGACGATCGCGATCCGTATCGGGCGACGTTCAACGTCCACCTGTCCCGCGATATGACGGATTTCGAACGCCAGGCGCTGCCGCCGCTGCTCTCTTCCGGCTTTTGTCCGTCGGAGGCCCGGGGCTCCGCGGTGGTGGCAATCAGGAACGCGACGATCACGATGATCGAAGACCACCGAGACCTGCTGAAGCAGATCGTGGCCGAGGCCGAAACACTGGCCAGGACAATGGAACACGAGCAGCATGCGATTGCCGCTCAGATCGCGGCCCGAGTCGAGGGTGTCGAGCAACGCGCCGCGGCCATCGACTGGAGCTGACGCGGGCGACGGCGCCGCATACTGAAGCCATGGCCGCCCTCGCGCTTCGGCTCCTCGCCATGCTTGCTCTGCCCTTTGCGATGAGCGGCGTGCCCGCGAATGCCGACGTGCCGCCGCTGAGTCCCGAAGCTCGCGCTGCGGGATTCGTCGACGTGCGGTCCGTTGTCCCCAACGCGCTGCTCGATCTGCGTTATGCGACGCCGAACAACTTCACCCATACGCAGCTCTACCCGGCCAATGCTCGCTGTCTGGTGCACGAATCGATGGCTCCCGGTCTGGCGACCGCCGCGAAGCTGCTCGCCTCGCAAGGCAACGTGCTCGTCTTTTGGGATTGCTATCGCCCACACGACGTGCAGGTCAAGATGTTTGGCATCGTGCCGAACCCGGCGTGGGTGGCCAAACCCGGCAACTATGCCAAGAGCCACGAGTCTGGCCGCTCGGTCGATGTGACGCTGGCCAACGTCAACGAGCAGTGCCCGCGGTGCCTTGTCGACATGGGCACCGACTTCGACGACTTCTCGCCCCGGGCAACGGCGTCCGCCACCGACGGTGTCAGCGCCGCCCAGCAGGCCAACCGGGGCCGATTGCGCGACGCGATGAGCGCCGGCGGGTTGGCGGTGTACTCGGGCGAGTGGTGGCATTTCGACGGTTCGGGAGCCGGGGTCCAGCGGCCGATCCTCGACGTTCCAGTCAATTGACCCGTCTCATGATATGAGACGAGTGTTTCGTATTATGGAATACGCGGCGGTAGCCTTGAAGTCGAACAGGATTCGATCGCAAGGAGGTCGCACCATGACCGGTGAATACCAGGCCGTCTACACCCACGGGCATCACGAGTCGGTGCTGCGGGGACATCGCGTTCGCACCGCGGAGAACTCCGCGGGCTATCTGCTGCCGCATCTGCGGCCGGGGCTGTCTGTGCTCGACGTCGGCTGCGGCCCCGGGACCATCACCGTCGACTTGGCCGCCAGGGTCGCGCCGGGACGGGTCACCGCCGTCGAAATGACCTCGGATGCTTTGGATTTGGCGCGCACGGAGGCGCAGACGCGCGGGCAGTCGAACATCGACTTCGTGACGTCGGACGTGCATGCGCTCGACCTGCCCGACGACACCTTCGACATCGTCCACGCCCATCAGGTGCTGCAGCACGTGGCCGACCCGGTGCAGGCGCTGCGCGAGATGCGGCGGGTGTGTAAGCCCGGCGGCGTTGTCGCCGCGCGTGATGCGGACTACGCGGGGTTCACCTGGTTCCCCCAGCTCCCGCCGTTGGACCGGTGGTTGGCGCTGTACTCCGCGGCGGCGCGGGCCAACGGCGGCGAACCTGATGCGGGCCGGCGGCTGTTGTCCTGGGCACAGCACGCCGGGTTCGACGACATCACGCCGACTGGCGGTCTGTGGTGTTTCGCCACGCCGGAGACGCGCGACTGGTGGGGCGGGATGTGGGCAGACCGGATCGTCGAGTCGGCCCTGTCGCGACAGCTGGTCGAGTCGAATATGGCCACCACCGTGGAACTCGATGAGATCTCCTCGGCGTGGCGAGATTGGGCTGAGGCCCCGGACGGTTGGCTGGCCATCCCGCATGGCGAGATTCTCTGCCGCGGCTAGCGCTCACTTCGGCGTTTTCCCTGTTCAGAGTGGCGATATTGGCATTCTCTTTTTTTGCAAGTACGTTATCGTCTGAAAGATAACTGCACTCTGGCTGGCAGTCCCCATCGACCAGGGAGGGAAACGTGCGTCTCGGAGTAATGATCGGCGCCGAGCGGGGCGATTCCGCGCGCAAGGTTTCTCGGATGCTCGCCGATATCGAGTGGGCCGAGAACGCGGGCATGGACACCGCGTGGATCCCGCAGGTACCCAACGACTTCGATGCGCTCCTGGCTGTTGCGCTAATGGGCACCCGCACCACCCGCATCGAGCTGGGCACCGCGGTCGTCCCGCTGCAGGCCCAGCATCCGATTGCGCTGGCGCGTCAGGCGTTATCGACGCATGCCGCCACCGGCGGACGGTTGGCGCTGGGCGTCGGGCCGTCGCACCACTGGATCATCCAGGACATGCTGGGCCTGCCCTACAAGAAGCCGGCCGCATACACCCGCGACTACCTCGAAGTGCTGCACGCCGCGTTCGCCGGGCCCGGGCCGATCGACGTCGAGAACGAACACTTCACCGTGCACAACCCGAACGACCTCGCCCCGGTGGCGCCGCTGCCGGTGTTGGTCGCAGCGCTCGGCCCGGTGATGCTGGCTCTGGCCGGCGAGCACGCCGATGGCACGGTGTTGTGGATGGCCGACGAGCGATCCGTCGCCGAGCATGTGGTGCCGCGGATCACCAAGGCCGCCGACAACGCCGGCCGGCCCGCGCCGCGCATCGTCGCCGGGATACCCGTATGCCTCTGCGCGGCAAGTGAAGTCGACGCGGCCCGCGAGCGAGCCAACCGGATTCTCGGCGAAGCCGAGGTGTCGCCGAATTATCAGCGGCTACTGGACTACGGCGATGCCCGCGATGTCGGGGATATCTGCGCGGCCGGTGACGAGGAAGCGATCCTGGCGCGGATGCGCCGATTCGCCGACGCCGGCGTAACCGACCTGTCGGTCCGGCTGCTGCCGATCGGCGAGAACCGCGAAGAGCTGGTCGCCTCTAAACGGCGTACCCGCGAGGTCATTTCGGAGCTGGGCGCCCAACTTCGCTGATCACGCCGGCGCGGTGATGTGCGCCCCGGCGAGCTTACGGAAGGCCGCCACGAGTCGGCTGCGGTCGTCGGCGCGGGTCGCCACCACGACATGACTGGGTTCGACACCCTCAAGCGGAATTGTGGTCAAGTCGGGCCGCAATGCGACGCCGTGCGCGCCCGCTGTGATCGCCACCGCCTGCCCCGCGGCGATCACTTCGAATTTGTCTTCAAGGGCGTCAATGAACGGTCCGTCCGGTGCTCGGCGGCCGTCGGGGCGCGGATCCACC
>NZ_DATNJW010000533.1:0-4541 GCF_035603715.1 Mycobacterium sp.
ACGATCGAACACCTGGCTCGCGTGGTGAGCGACCTTAAGCGACACGAACAGATACACGAGGCACTGATCGCCCTGTCGGCCGCCGGAGCCGGTGAAGCGGGGATCGCCACTAAGCTGCATGAACTCACCTCGCTGGCAGTCGGCGTCGAGGACGTGTTCGGCAACCTCAGGGCGTGGGCCGGCACTACGGAGCCGGCGGACTACTGCTGTATAGGAGGCGCGAACCGTGAAGAGGTGCTTCGCAGCGCCGCGGCCAGCGCCCAACCGGCACGCGACGGTGGCCGGCTATTCAGTGTGGTTCGATCACGTGGCGACGTGCTCGGGGTGCTGCTGTTGTTCGACCCGGACGGGCGCGCCGGCACCCTGGACAGCTTCACACTCGACTACGCAGCCACCGTGCTCGCGCTCGAGCTGTCCCACCGCAGGGAGTTGGCACAGGCTGAGCTCCGCCGCCGCCGTGACCTGATCGAGGATTTGTTGACCGGCACCGATAACGAGAGTGCTTACCTGCGGGCCGAGGCCCTGCAGCACAACTTACGGTGTCCCCACTGTGTGGCTGTACTGCGTTGGGAGAACACCGATTCCGATCTTGTTGACAAGGCAGCGGCGCATTGGGCCAACCGCATAGGACGGGATTGCCTGGTCACTTGCCGCCGCGGGACCACGATCCTGGTCAGCGCCGGAGAGCTGGACCACACTGATCTCCACCGCGCCATCTCGGCCGACGTGGGCTCCAAACGCGGTTCGATCGGGCTCGGCTCCCTGGTTGACGCTCCCTCCGCACTTCCACGGTCCCTCTCAGAGGCGCAGCGCGCATTGAAGATCAAGCAAGCCTCCCCCACACCGTATGGCAGCCGACGGTTCGAAGACCTTGGCGTGTACCGCATCCTGGATTCGGGCGAAGGGCGGCCCGAGGTCCGCACTTTCGTGCAGGAATGGCTGGGTGCGTTACTCGACTACGATCGCACCAAAGGTGCCGAGCTGGTCAAGACCCTCGCGCACTACCTCGATTGCGGCGGAAACTACGATCTGACGGCAAAATCGCTGCAGATTCATCGCAGCACCCTGCGCTATCGGTTGGCGCGGATCCGCGACATCACCGACCGTGATCTGCAGGATGTCGATACTCGCCTCAACCTCCACTTGGCTACCCGGGTACTCGGCGTGCTCGGTGGAACCGATTCGACCGAAGATAGCCACCGGTTCGATTGAACTGACGCTGAATTGGAAGGTCAGGTCATGAGGTAGTTGTTGACCTGCCGGATCGACATGGCTCCCTCGCCGACCGCGGATGCCACTCGCTTCACCGACCCGCTGCGCACGTCTCCGGCGGCGAAGACACCGAGCACGCTGGTCTCCAAGAAGACCGGGCGGCGGACCGTGGTCAACTCGTCAGCGCCACCAACGTGATTCGCTGCGGCCTGCCCGGTTTCGATGAAACCGTGGTCGTCGAGCGCGACCGTGCCGGTCAACCATCCGGTGTTCGGGTCCGCTCCGATGAACACGAATAAGGCGCGCGCCTTGATAGCCTGCCTCTCGCCGGTCTGATTATTTTCGGCCACAACGCTTTTCAACGCTCCGTCGCCGTGGACTTCGCGGACTTCGGTGTTGAGACGGACCGTCACTCGCGGCTGCTGGACTATCCGGTCGACAAGGTAACGTGACATGCTCTTACCGAGGTCGTCCCCCCGCACCAGCAGATGTACCCGCGACACGCGACTCGCCAGGAACACGGCCGCCTGCCCGGCGGAGTTACCGGCTCCGACGATAACGACCGGACCGTCACCACACAGCAGCGCTTCCTGATAAGTAGCGGCGTAATACACGCCGTCGCCGTGGAATGCATCGATCCCCGGTACGGCTAGGCGGCGATAACGTGCTCCGGTGGCCAGCACCGCGGAGCGGCCGACAGCCACCGTATCGTCGGCGAACGCGATCTGGAGCTGTCCACCGTCGGATTCCAGCCGGATAGCCTCCGCGGACACCGAAACCCGGGCGCCGAACTTATCGGCCTGCAGGAATGCCCGTTCGGCAAGGTCCGACCCCGAGATTCCGGCCGGGAAACCCAGGTAGTTCTCAATGCGCGACGTCGTCCCGGCCTGGCCGCCAACGGCGATTCGCTCTATCGCTGCAGTCCGCAAGCCGTCCGAAGCGCCGTACACCGCAGCGCCCAGACCGGCCGGACCGGCGCCCACCACGATCAGGTCGCATTCGTCGCTGATGATGTCCGGCACGGTGAGGCCGACCACCCGAGCGAGCTCGACATTGCTGGGATTGCGCAGCACCTTGGTCCCCCAGATCACCACCGGCGTTTGCTCGGGCGAAATCCCAAAATGACGAAGCAGCCGTTCAGCGTTACGGTCACTTTCCAGATCCAACCATCTGTGCGGTAATCGGTTGCGGGTGGCGAACTCTCGTAAACGGGCAGAGTCGGGCGAGAAGCACGACCCGATAATCCGGAACCCGACGCTCTGCCCGATCAACAGAGAACGGCGCACCAGATATGCGCGCAAAACCAGGTCGCTCAGAATCTGGTCGTGGGCGACTAGAGCACGCACGCGGCTGGTGGGCACCGCTAACACCTCGCCCTCGACCACGACGATTGCGGTGTAGAACGCCGGCTGGCCTTCCAGATCACCGAGCTCCCCCAGGAACCGACCGGGTCCGTGCACACGCAGCACCCGCGTCTCGCCGGACTCGTCATCGGTGACGATTGCGACTTTGCCCGACAAGATCAAAAACAACTCGTCGGATCGCATCCCCTCGCGAATCAGGATTTCGTCAACCGCGACCGGCCGCGTGGTGCCTCCGGGACGCAGTGTCGCGATCTGGTCCTCGGTCAATCGGGGGTACGCACCGAACAGGTCCGGTGTCTCCTGCCACTCCTGGGTGCCCGCGACCGACGACTCAACGGACGTGACGTCAGACATCAGCCACCTCAGACGTAGATTTCGTGAACATAACACCAACGCCACGATTCACCGGGCTCGAACGATCGGACAATGGGGTGCCCCACCGTGTGGGCGTGTTTGCGTGCGTGGCGCATCGGAGACGAGTCGCAACAGCCGACGTGGCCGCAGGACAGGCATAGGCGCAGATGGAGCCACGGCGTATGCAGACGTAAACATTCCTCGCAGCCTTCGGGGGTTCTGGGCGTGACACGGCGGATGGCCGCCAGGTCGGGGTCGACGGATATCGATGTCATGATCGCGCCTCCTTGGTTGTCGTTGGCACCGCCTGGTCGAGCCAATCACGCAGTGCGGCAACGGGTGCGGCGCCCGACTGACGCGCCAACAGCTGACCGTGGTCGATGAGCAGTAGGGTCGGAACCGCTTGTACGCTGAAGCGCTGCGAGATCGCCGGTGCCGAGTCCACGTCCACCTTCACAAGTTTGAGGCGGCCGGCGCGCTCGCGGGCCAGCCGTTCCAGCGCCGGGCTGACCATCCGGCACGGCCCGCACCACGTCGCCCACAAATCGACCAGTACTGGAACCGTGGACTTTTCAACGATCTCAGCGAAATCGAGGTCGCCCGCATCGACTACCCACGGCAGCCAGTGATGACAATTGGCGCAGCGCGGTTTACCGTCGGCAGCCGCCGGCACGCGGTTGCGTTTTCCGCAATTCGGGCACACCATCGTGGTGCTCTTCATGACCTGCCCGCCTCTACGCCGCAGCGGCGCTCTCGGTGTAAGTCACCGCGAGTTCGCCGCCGTCGACCCTGGCCCGGACCTTGCCGCCCGCGGCGATGTCGCCGCGCATCAACGCACGACCAATCTTGGTCTCGACCTCGTGGGCGATATAGCGACGCAGCGGCCGTGCGCCGTACACCGGGTCGAAGCCACGTTCGGCGATCAGCCGACGAGCTTCCGGTGTGATCTCCAACTCGATCTGCCTCTGCGCCAAGCGGTCTCGCAGCTCCTGCAGCTGTAGCTCAACGATGTGTTCGATCTGGGACAGTGCCAACGGGGTGAACAACACAATGTCGTCAACCCGGTTGAGAAACTCGGGCCGAAAGTGCGCACGCAGTTCGGCCATCACCTGGTCGCGGGCGTCAGGCTTGATCTCGCCATCGGCGGTTACCCCGTCGAGCAGATAGTGCGAGCCGATATTGGACGTCATGATCACGACCGTGTTGCGGAAGTCAACCTGGCGTCCCTGCGCGTCGGTGAGCCGCCCGTCGTCAAGTACCTGCAAAAGCGCGTTGAAAACGTCGGCGTGCGCCTTCTCGATCTCATCGAAAAGCACGACCGAGTAGGGCTTGCGCCGCACCGCCTCGGTGAGCTGCCCGCCCTCGTCGTATCCGACATAGCCCGGTGGCGCACCAACCAAGCGGCTCACGGTATGCCGTTCCTGGTATTCGCTCATGTCCAGGCGCACCATGTTGTCCTCGCTGTCGAACAGGGCGGCCGCCAGCGTCTTCGCCAGTTCGGTCTTGCCGACACCGGTGGGCCCGAGAAAGACGAATGAGCCGATCGGCCGGCGCGGGTCTCGGATTTCCGATCGGGCCCGGATCACCGCATCGGCGACGAGTTGCACCGCC
>NZ_DATNJW010000534.1:0-25752 GCF_035603715.1 Mycobacterium sp.
AGCACATTCGAATTAATGGTGAGCCAGTTCAGCAAGCAGCTCGTCGTCGGCGCCGGGCTGGTTCTCCAGCGTCGTGGCGATGCGCTGGTGAAGCCGCTGGCGCCGCACAGACGGCAGCTCGGCAAGCAGCGATTGCCGGACGATGGCGTGGTTGAACCGGTAACGGCCTTCCGGCTCTTCGATGACAATGCCGGCCTTGCACGCCTCATCGAACGCGTCAACCAGATCCTGCTCGACCACCTTCTCCACGAGGTCCAGGGCGAACCGGCTACCGACGACCGCGGCCGCGGCGAGAGCTGTGTTCGTCTCCGCCGGAAGCCGGGAAAGACGGCGGCTCACGGTTTCTCGGACCCCTTGCGGCAAGGTCGTCGGATCCCACACGCCGCCGGTCTCGTCCACATGGCGCAGCGCCTCGATGAGGAAGAACGGGTTGCCCCCGGTGACCGACGCCAACGCTCGGGCGAGTTCTTCGTCGTGGTAACCGGCCTCGGTCACATATGCGGTCACGTCCTCTTCGCCCAGGCCGCTGAGGTGAATGCGGTTGGCGGTGCCAGAACCAGCACCGCGGTGCAGGTCGGCGAGCATCGCCGCCAAGGGATGGGAACGGTCGAGGTCCGTGCTGCGGTAGGTGCCGACGATCTGCACCCGCGCGCGATCGCCGAAGCGCAGCAGATGCCGCAACAAGAGCAGCGTGGGCTTGGCCGCCCAGTGCAGGTCGTCGAGGATCAGCACGACGGGCGCACCGGCGGAGGCGACTTCCAACAGTGCGACGACGGCGTCGAACAGTGCGTAGCGTTCGGTTTCCGGGTCGGCACGGGTCGGCGCGGCCAGGTCGGGAAGAATTTCGGTCAGCCCGGGAATCAAGGTAAGCAACGCTTCGACGCCGCGCATCCCGCGGAGCCGGCTGGTGCCGAGGCATGGCACGAGCGAACGTAGCGCCTCGGCAAAGGGCTGGTAGGGCGCGCCGAGATCTTCGTCGCAGCGGCCGTAGAGCACGATCGCTTCTAACTGATGAGCCTGCCGGGACCACTCGCCGGCCAAGCGTGTCTTGCCTACTCCTGGTTCGCCGGCAATCAGCACCGCATGTGTGCCGCCCGCCAGCGCGGTCTGCCAGCCCGACACCAGCCCTTCGAGCTCACGGCCGCGCCCCACGAACGGCCCGGGGGCGGTCAGCACCGCGGGGAGCCCGGGTCGCTCAAGGGGCTCATCATCGACCCGTGTCTGGGGCAGATCACTCGCAGTTTCCATCCGCAGCTCAAATACGTGCTCGGGGCGGGCTAGGTTGCGGAGCTGCCGCATTCCTAGGTCGGCGAGCACGACGTCGTCGGGCAGCGAGTCAACGACGAGCTCGGCGATCGCACCAGAGCACAGGATCTGGCCGCCTATCGCCAGCGACCGCAGGCGTGCAGCGCGGTTGACCGCGCGGCCGAAGTAGTCGCCGTCGCGCAGTTCGACTTCGCCCGTATGCAGTGCAACGCGGATTCGCATTGGGTCTTGGAGGTTCCACGGTTCGTGGAAGATTCCGTCTTGCAGCTCGATTGCGGCGGCTGCAGCCGCCGAGGCCCGCTCGAAGACCGAGAAGGTGGCATCGCCCTCGCCGCGTGTTTTGATCAGCCGACCGCCGCGGGACGTGACGACCTGTTCAACGAGCTCGTCATGACGCGCAAGCGCCACCGCCATGGCATCGGCGTCGGCCTCCCAGGCAGCCGTGGATCCCTCGATGTCGGTCAGCAGGAAGGTCACTGTGCGCGTCACCGACGGAAGATCCTGTGCAGCGGGGATTTCGAGCGCAGTGTCCTGTCCGACGATCGCCGCCTCGAGTCGGCGAAGATCCGGTCCCGGGTCGACGCCCAGCTCGTCGGCGAGCAGCGCCCGTGCCCGTTGATACGCGCCGAGGGCGTCACCCTGTCGGCCGGCGCGGTAGAGCGCGAGCATCAACTGACCCCAACGCCTTTCGCGTAGCGGCGCATCGGCCACCGCGGCCTCGAGCTCGCCGACGATCTCCGCGGCCCGGCCCGTCACCAGCAGTGCGTCGGCCCGGTCCTCCACCAGCGCGGCATGACCCTCGATCCATCGAGTCTTTTCCGACGTCCCCCGCCGACCGTCGGGCAATTCGGGAATTCCGCGCCAGAGGGCGAGCGCCTCTTCGAAGCGGGACACCGCTTGGCTGGTGTCTCCGGCGGCAGCGGCATCGCGTCCAAGGCGAGCGGCCGATTTATAACGCGCGGCATCAACCCCGCTCTCGGCCAGAGTCCAACCCGTTCCCGCCGTCAAAACAAAGCCGTCGCCCAAGGTGCGTCGTAACAAGGAGATGTGGGTCTGCAAGGCCTTCGCGGCGGTGCGGGGGGGATCATCGCCCCAGAGCAGCTCAATCAGAGTGTCGGCCGACACGACCGAACCGCCGTGCAGGCCGAGCATGGTGAGGATGGCGCGCGGCTTAGCGCCCGGAATCATCACCGGCGCGCCGTCCCGCCGAACCTGGAGAGGTCCCAAAACCCCCAGCTCCACGGCTTGAAGCGTACTCATGTCATTGATCGTCGGTGAGGCGATTCAACACGCGGTCAAGATCCAGTAAAACTCGACGCCAAATCCCGCCGACCCTGGCCGGCCTCCACGACAGGCTGTTTACCGGGATGCCGTGGCCCACAGCTTACGATCGACGCGATGACTCTGACCGCGCCCGATGAACTCGTCGCCGACGAGGACGCAGTGCCGGTGATCAGCCCGGGACCGCTGGAACCGGCGCCCGACTTCGGCCCCGTCGACCGGCTCGAGGGCTGGGTGGTGACCGGCGTCGTCACCGCGCTGGCGGCCGTGACCAGAATGGTGAACCTGGGGTCGCCCACCGACGCCGGCACGCCGATTTTTGACGAGAAGCACTACGCGCCGCAGGCCTGGCAGATGCTGCACAACCACGGGGTGGAGGACAACCCCGGCTACGGCCTCGTCGTCCATCCGCCGGTCGGCAAGGAGCTGATCGCGGTCGGCGAGGCCATCTTCGGTTACAACGGCCTGGGCTGGCGCTTCACCGGCGCCTTCCTCGGCGTCCTGATGGTGGCGCTGGTCGTCCGGATCGTGCGTCGCATCAGCCGTTCGACACTGGTCGGCGCGATCGCCGGAATGCTGCTGATCGCCGATGGGGTCAGCTTCGTGGTGGCACGCACCGCGCTGCTCGACGGTTTCCTGGCGTTCCTGGTGCTCGCCGCGTTCGGCGCGCTGATCGTCGACCGGGACCAGGTGCGTGAGCGCATGCATGTCGCGTTCGCCGAAGGCCGCATCGCCGAGACGGTGTGGGGACCGCGGCTGGGTGTGCGGTGGTGGCGGTTCGGCGCCGGGATCCTGCTCGGATTAGCTTGTGGGACCAAGTGGTCCGGGCTGTATTTCGTGGCCTTCTTCGGGATGATGTCGCTGGCGTTCGACGTGGCGGCGCGCCGGCAGTATCGGGTGCTGCGACCGTGGCTGGGAGTCATCCGTCGCGATCTGATCCCAACGGCCTACGCGCTGTTGCTCATTCCATTCGGGGTGTATCTGGCCAGTTACGCGCCGTGGTTCGCGTCCGAGACTGCCATCGACCGACACGAGGTCGGCCAGTCGATCGGGTCGCAGACGAATTTCCCACTGCCCGATGCGATCCGCTCGCTCTGGCATTACACCGCCAAGGCCTATGAATTCCACGCCGGTCTGACGAATGCGGCGGGCAACTACCATCCGTGGGAATCCAAGCCCTGGGCGTGGCCGATGTCGCTGCGCCCAGTGCTCTACGCCATCGATCAACAGAACGTTCCCGGCTGCGGCGCGCAATCGTGTGTCAAAGCGGTGATGTTGGTTGGCACGCCGGCGATGTGGTGGATTTCGGTGCCGGTGCTCTTCTACGCCTGCTGGCGGATGATAGTGCGTCGCGACTGGCGCTACGCCGCCGTACTGGTCGGCTATTGCGCAGGCTGGCTTCCGTGGTTCGCCGACATCGACCGCCAGATGTACTTTTTCTATGCGGCCACCATGTCGCCGTTTTTGGCGATGGCGATTGCGTTGATCCTCGGCGACATCCTCTACAAACCCGGGCAGGGCGCCGAGCGTCGCACGCTGGGGCTCATCGCCGTTTCCTGTTATGTCGCACTGGTTTTGACGAACTTCGCGTGGCTGTTCCCGGTGCTCACCGGTCAGCCGATCTCCCAGAACACCTGGAACATGGAGATCTGGCTACCCAGTTGGCGTTAGCCATTTCGCGTCGAGAACGGCCTATGACAGGGTGCACGCCTCTTTGAGCGCCGGCGCGTAGGTCATGTCGCCGCATTCGCATTCCCACGAGGTGTGTCGACCTCGTCTGCAACCGCATGGCACGACTCTGACGATCATGTGTCCCGGCAGCAGCCAGTGCCCCCGCGCACAGCGGTAGGGCCGTTTGTCCGTATATAGCTCGGCGGCTTGTGCAATACCGTCGTCAACATCAATTGTCACACCCACGACAGTGACAGGATCCGCGCCGCGACGACAGGTTGGTCGCCGCATCGTTATGGTTTGGTGCCCTACCCCGGGCGTGTCGGTGACCTAGCGGCGCGCGACGACCAGGTCAACGCGGAGCCCTACCCGAAGTATCGTTGAGGTTGTGGACGCCCAGGAGTTGCTCCCCGGTGAGCTCGCCAGTCGGGCCGGCGTGGCGATCTCGGCCCTGCATTTCTATGAGCGGCAGGGGCTGATCACCAGCAGGCGGACGTCGGGAAACCAACGCCGCTACAGCCGCGACACCCTGCGGCGGGTCGCGTTCATCAAAATGTCTCAGCGGCTCGGCATTCCGCTGGCCCGCGTTCGCGACGCGCTCGCCACGCTGCCCGTCGGCCGGGTGCCGAACAGTCGCGACTGGGCGCGGCTGTCCGCCGGTTGGCGCTCCGACCTCGATGATCGGATCGTGCATCTGCAGCGGCTACGGGACAACCTCGCCGAGTGCATCGGCTGCGGCTGCCTGAGCCTGCGCGCTTGTGCGCTGTTCAATCCCGATGACGTGCTCAGCGCGCAAGGACCCGGAGCCGTCCGCCTGTAGATCGAACAATTGTGCGATAGAATCGCGGCCGTGGCGATCACGGTTCAGGAGTCGTTGTTCGAGTGCAACGAGCGCCGATCGCTGGGTAGCGGAGCCTGGATCGATATCCGCTCAGGATGGTTGACCGCTGCCGACGAATTGGTCGGCGAACTGCTGGAGGCGATTCCGTGGCGCGCCGAGCGCCGCCAGATGTATGACCGGGTGCTGGATGTGCCGCGCCTGGTGAGCTTCCACGACCTCACCGTCGAGGATGCACCGCATCCACAGCTGGCCCGGATTCGGCGGCGGCTCAACGACATCTACGCCGGGGAACTCGGCGAGCCGTTCACCACAATCGGCCTGTGCTGGTATCGCGACGGATCCGACAGCGTGGCGTGGCACGGCGACACGATCGGCCGCAGCAGCACCCAGGACACCATGGTGGCGATCGTCAGCCTCGGCACCACCCGCACCTTCGCACTGCGGCCCCGCGGAGGCGGGCCGTCGTTGCGGTTGCCGCAGGCGCACGGCGATCTGTTGGTGATGGGTGGCTCATGTCAGCGAACCTGGGAGCACTCGGTACCGAAGGCATCGGCGAGTACCGGGACGCGGATCAGCATTCAGTTCCGGCCGAGGGATGTCCGGTAGACCTCAGCTGCGGATCGCGGCGACCGATTTGACGAGCAGATCGCGGGCCTGCTTGGTGTCAACGGGCTTGGCGGGCTGGCCCTGCACCACGACTGGGTTCGCGGTGACGATCACCTGATAGTCGCCGAAATGTGCAGAGTAGTTGTACAGCTCGCCGCTACGCGGCTTGCCCTGCACCACGGTCTGCAACACCCGGTGCACGCCAAGGGTCTGCGCTCCGTCGATCTGCGGCACGTCGACGACCTCGATCAGACCGCGCACCCGACCGCCCTGAAATGCCACCTTCCTGCAGTTGTGCCCGGGCTCCTTGAAGGGCACAGGTTGAGACGTCTGCATGGCGATCGTGATGAAACGGCCGCCAGCCCCTTCGGCGGCCACCGCGGCCATGTTTCCCTGCAGGCCGGCCGGCATGTCCTCGCCGACCACGAACGACGCGCAATCGGGCGGATCGAAGGTCAGACCCGGCGGAAGCTTGTGCGTCGAAAGCACCTTGGGGTCGATGCCGCTTTTCGCCGTCTCCTTGACCTTGTAGCCGGGCCCGAAGTCGGACTTCACCTGCGCGATCTTCGTGATATCGGCTGCGGGCGGCGCCTCAGAGGGATGGGAGCAGGCCGCCAACAGGCAGACACTTCCGATGGCTACCGCAATCCGCATCATTCGCGCCAATCTAACGCACCGCCCTCAGCCGCGTAAGGCAGATACCGTTTTCACCAGCAAGTCGGACGCGAACTGGGGTGTCAGCGCGGCAGCTGGCGAGCCGGGGTCACTGACCAGCGTGGTGAACGCATAGTAGTTGCCCAAATAGGCGGTGAACGTGCTTGCCCGCGAACCGATTTCATTGCCGCCTTCGACCGATGTCACGATTTCGGCGGCCATGCCCAAGGTTTCAGCGCCATCGATACGGGGCGCATCGACCAGATGGACACGCGCGCTGGCACGCCGCCCGGTCATGCTCCACTGCCGGCACTGGGCGACCAGGGACTGATCCAGCACCAACGGACCGGTAGGCGCTGCGAGCACCACCGCGTACACGGTGCCGCCGGGACCGGATCCCGAAATGCCTTGCGGGGATTGCCCGTGACCGCCGGCCGGGTCGGCCAGTGCAGCGCAGCGCGGCGGGGTCGCGACACCGGCGCCGCCGAGACCCCAAATGCCCGGCGGGGCAGTCACATCCGTCACCGTGGTCACCTCGTAGCCGGGCGGTATGTCACGCCGCACCCGCCTGATGTTCGCCGGATCGACGTGGCGTGCCGCCGCGCCGCCCGAGGGCGCCGGCGCGTGTTGGCTCGGGTGGGCGCACGCGGAGAGCAGCGGGACGACGATCGCGGCTGCCCACAACCGCATGCTAACTGACGGCCCGAATCACTTGACGCGCAGCGTGTTTGATTTCAGCGACCATGTCGCGACTCAACGAGAGATCGTCCAGATCGGGCACGTCGACGACGGTGGTGACCACTCCGATGTCGTCGCGCTCCCAGAACGCGCCGTAGTGGTCCATGATCGTGCGCATCGCCACGTTGTCGGCGAGCATGCGGCCGGAGAACTTCTCGATTCCGGCGACGCGGGCCGCAACGGAGAGAGCGTCGATCAAAAAGGATCCGATCCCGCGACCTTGATAGGCGTCCGCGACGGTGAACGCGACCTCGGCCACCTCCGGATGGTGGTCGTCGCGCACGAAGCGTGCGTCGGCCACCGGATTGCCGTCCTGATCGGTCATCACCCAGACGAAGTGATCGACGTAATCGACCTCGGCCAGATAGTCCATCAGCGCCGGGCTGGGCACCCGCGCCGACATGAATCGTCGATACAACGTCTCGCTGGAGAACCAGACGTGGCCCTGCAACGTCCGCTCACTGTCGCCGGGCAGCACCGGACGCAATAGCAGTTCGGTGCCGTCGCGAATGCGGACCGGAATCGGCGTGAGAAAGGCCGCCAGCCGCTGTCGCACGGTACGCACCAACCGGCTCATGATCCCGGGAATGTGCACCAGTCGCGCGAACGCGTCGCTGTCCCCGATCCAACCGGTCAGCAGCTCGGTGGTGGTCACCGTCGCCGTCCGCGGGATATCGCGCAGCAGCGCGATCTCGCCGACGATCGCGCCGGCCGACACGTGTTCAACGGTCACCACGTCGTCATCGGCGACGTGCTTGATCTCGGCCGTGCCCGATGCGATGAGCAGGAAAGACACCGCCTGCTCGCCCTGCTTCATCAGGAGCTGACCCGCAGCGGCCTGTAGCGGCTGCAGGCTGGCCGCCAGCGGCATCAAGTCCTCGGCGGGACACCCCTTGAAGATGTCCAGTGCGGTGAGTTCATCGGCGCGCAGCGCGGTCAGTTCGGTCACCATGCCGCCCCTGTCGCCGTCTCCGAGATAATGCCAAGGCTAGGGGCTTTGAGCGTGTTGCAGCAAGGACATCTGCCCCGGCAGACTCATAGGATGGGCAGCGCCGAGAATCCGCTGGAGACGACGCGTCATTTGCTCGATCGCGAGGCGAGCCTGCGGCACGGCTTCCTCGACGTACTCGGCGAGTCGGTCGCCAGCGAAACCCCGACGGTGGCGCAGCAGGCGATGAACAGCCCGCTGGTCGCCACGGTGTACGAACGGCTGTGGCGACCGGTGGCGTTTTATGTCGCCAGCGGTGTCACCACGGGCAGCGAGCAACGCCGCGCGGCTGACGCCCTGGATTTGTCAGGCACCCACAGGTTGCTTGATATCGCTTGTGGCCCGGGCAATTTCACCGGGAAGCTGGCGCAACAGCTGCCGGCGGACAGCCTCGCGGTCGGATTCGACATCTCCGTGCCGATGCTGACCCGCGCCGTGCTGGACAACAGCGGGCCGCGTACCTGCTACGTCCGCGGTGACGCGGGAACACTGCCGTTTGGGGATGAAACCTTCGACGCCGTCTGCTGTTTCGGTGCGCTCTATCTGATGCCGGAGCCGTTTCAGGTGGCCCACGAAATGGTGCGGGTCCTGCGGCCCGGCGGCCGGCTGGCGATTCTGACCAGCCACGCACATCCGATACCGCCGGTCCGATACGCGACGCACGCGGTCACCAAGGCGATCGGGCTGCGCATGTTCGATCGCGGGGCGTTCATCGACCTGTTCGCCTCGTCGGGCCTGGTCAACATCGAGCAGCAGATCCAGCGCTTCTTGCAGTTCGTCACCGCGCGTAAGCCCGCGTGACGCTCAGGCCAACGAATAGAAGCCCTCGTCGGCATGCCGGCTGACCAGCGCGCCGCCAGCGGCCAGTGCCTGCGATTTGAACACGTGGGCAGCCGCACTCGGCCGGTGCCGGGCGGCGACGAACCTGCTGTTCAGATTGGTCGGGTGGTGGCGGCCCCAGAGCAGCACCTCGGCCTCTTTACCGTTGCCCGCGGCAAGTACCTGCCGTCGGACGGCTTCGCTTTTGACCATCACGTCGGTGGCGACCGCAAACATGTGCGGCCGGGCGCGCGGCCCGACAAGACTCTCCAACCGTTTGGCGACTCTGCCGCCCAGGATCCGGATCGGCCGGTCGTCAATGTCACGGTCAGAACCGCCATCGACCACGACCCTGACATCCCACCCCGCCATCGCCCGGTCGAAGATCAGGCCACCAATCGACATCACCGCGTCGGCGATGCTGGCAGCTACCACCTGAAATCGGTAGCGGCCGAAATCGTCGAGGTCCGAGCGCGGCGACGATGCGCGCGGGAGTGGAATCGGACGATGCAGTTGCTGGAGCGGGCTGGCGGGAGCGGCCACGTGTTGTCCGTTCGACGGTATTGCACAATTCTCTGCTGACACTACGAATATAGAGTAGCGTGGACGCGAACGAAAGCCGAGCTCGTCGCCAGGATCTGCTTTGACATCCAAATCGCGGGTGAACCGCCGCTACACTGCCGGGATACCAAACCGACGCAAGCCCAATCCCGACCAACGCCGCCGTGAACTATGCGACGCGGCGATACAGCTGCTCGCCGACGACGGCGCAAAGGGCCTGAGCCATCTGAAGGTCGACGGCCGCGCCGGTGTCCCCGATGGCACCACCTCGTTCTACTTCCGCACCCGCTCGGCGTTGCTGCACGCGGTCGCCGAGCGCATGGTCGAACTCGACTTGGCGACGCTGCAGGCGGTTGCCGACAGCGCGGGCATCGAAGCCGGGGCGTCGGCGTCCACGCTGGCCAAGGTGGTCATCCAAACCGGGGAAGAACCGCAGCTGACGCGCACGAAAGCGCGTTATGAGCTGACCATGCAGGCGACCCGCGATCCGGCAATGGCGGCAATATTGGAGCGCGCCACCCAGGCCTTCACCAAGCTGCACCACGACATCTGTGTCCAACTCCTGCCGCACGGGGCCGAGCTGGATCCCGCCGTCGTCGATGACCTGACCAACATCACCCTGACCTTCATCAACGGCCTCCTTCTGCGACTCGCTCACGGCGACCGGATCATCGACAGCCCCGAGCAGCTCGACGGCGTCCTGTCGGCCATCGTCACCGGCGTCCTGCGCAGCGACCAGCGGGGGCGACTCACCCAGGCCGGCACGGGGTTAGAACCGCGTTCGAAATAGATCGTCAGCTCTTGCCCAATAAGGGCCCATATGATTCTCTACGGCAATAGAGTTAGCCCGTCGCGGGTAAGCGCGCGAGCGCGGTTGGCGTTAAGCGAAAGGTACAAATCGCCCGAACCGCCTCGGACGCTGACACACTGGCGACAACGATCCGGCATGCGGCCCATCCGGATCGCCGAAGTTGTGGCGAAAGGCAAGATTTCGTGACGATCAGCACCGACTTGGACGTCCAGGACGTCCACTACGACCCCTACGATGTCGACGTCAACGCCGACCCATATCCGACATTCGCGCGGTTACGCGAAGAGGCGCCGCTGTACTACAACACTCAGCACGATTTCTATGCGCTGAGCCGGTTCGCCGATGTGGACAAGGGACTCGTCGATCACGGCACATTCAGTTCGGCGCGCGGCATCATCCTCGAGTTGATCAAGGCTAACCTCGACATCCCGCCCGGCCTGCTCATCATGGAAGACCCGCCGATCCACGACATTCACCGCAAGCTGCTGGCCCGGATGTTCACCCCGCGCAAGATCGCGGCGCTGGAGTCGCAGATCCGCGACTTCTGCGCGCAGTCGCTGGATCCGCTGATCGGAACGGGACACATCGACTTCGTCGCCGACCTCGGCGCGCAGATGCCCATGAAGGTCATCAGCATGCTGCTCGGCATCCCCGAGGACGACCAAGAATTCATCCGCGACCAGACCAACGCGCAGATGCGTACCGAAGCCGGCAAGCCGATGAACCACGAACGCGGCATGGCCACCGGGGAAATCTTTGCCGCATACATCGATTGGCGAGCCACCAATCCCTCCGATGACATCATGACCGAGCTGCTCAACGTTGAATTCGTCGACGAGACAGGGACCACCCGCCGGCTGACCCGCGACGAACTGCTGATCTATCTCAATGTCGTCGCGGGCGCAGGAAACGAGACCACCACCCGGCTGATTGGTTGGGCCGGAAAGGTTCTCGCCGAACACCCCGACCAGCGCCGCGAGCTGGCCGAGAACCCTCAGCTGATACCGCAGGCCATCGAGGAACTCTTACGCTTCGAACCGCCGGCCCCGCACGCGGCGCGCTACGTGACCCGTGACATCGGTTTTCACGGCCACACCGTGCCGGAGGGCGCCGTGATGATGATGCTCATCGGCGCTGCCTGCCGCGACCCACGCCAATTCGGTCCGGACAGTGAAGAATTCAACATCCACCGGACGCCCCGGCAACACCTGGCCTTCAGCGTCGGCACCCACTTCTGTCTGGGCTCGGCGCTGGCGCGACTCGAAGGACGAATCGCCATCGAAGAGATCCTCAAACGCTTCCCGGAATGGGAGGTCGACCTGTCGAACGCCAAACTCAGCCCGACATCGACGGTGCGGGGATGGGAATCGATGCCGGCCTCGACACCATGACCGGTCGCGTCGAGGGCAAGGTCGCGTTCGTCAGTGGGGCAGCCCGCGGGCAGGGCCGCAGTCACGCCGTCCGGCTGGCTGAAGAGGGCGCCGACATCATCGCCATCGACGTGTGCGGGCCGATCGACAACCTCAGCTACCCGCATGCAACGCCTGAAGACCTGGACGAGACAGTGGATTTGGTCAAGGGTGCCGGCCGGCGCATCGTGACCGCCCAAGTCGACGTGCGGGACTACGAAGCGTGCAAGGCCGCGGTGGACAGTGGTGTCGAACAGCTCGGCCGTCTCGACATCATCGTCGCCAACGCCGGTGTCGGCACCGACGGCAGAATGCTGCACAAGATCCGGGAAAACGTCTGGCAAGACATGATCGACATCAACCTCACCGGCGTCTGGCACACGGTCAAAGCTGGGGTGCCACATGTGCTTTCGGGCGGACGCGGTGGGTCCATCGTGCTCACCAGCTCGGTGGGCGGCCGGAAGGCCTATCCGAATACCGGCCACTACATCGCCGCCAAGCACGGCGTCATCGGCCTGATGCGCACCTTCGCCGTGGAACTCGGGCAGCACATGATTCGGGTCAATGCGGTGCTGCCTACCCAGGTCAGCACCACGATGTTGATGAACGAGCAAACCTACCATCTGTTCCGTCCGGACCTGGAGAATCCCGGTCCGGACGACTTCGCCCCGATCTCCCAGATGATGCACACACTGCCGGTCCCCTGGGTCGATCCGATCGATATCAGCAACGCCGTGTTGTTCCTCGCCTCTGACGAATCTCGTTACATCACAGGCGTTTCGCTTCCCGTGGACGCGGGCAGCTTACTCAAATAATCAACAACCAACATTGGAGATGACTCATGGTCGAGTACGACTACGAAAAGCTGAAGAAAGAAGCCGAACAGTACATCAAGTTCGAGAAGGACAAGAAGAACCGGATCGCCTACATCACCTTTGACCGCCCCGAGGCCCAGAACGCCACTAGCCTGGGCATGCGGCAGAACTACGCCGACCTGATCCACAAGTGCAACGTCGACGACGACGTCAAGGTCGTCGTGATTCGCGGCGAGGGCGATGATTTCGGTAGTGGCGGTGATCTTCCCGAGCAGCGGCCGATGCTGGAGAACCCGGGCCTGCCGCTGCACCACGAGCTGGCGATCAACGACGACGACGTCAAGTACCCGCCTGGGGGATCGTACCGCTACCTGTCTACGGTCACCGACTTCTACGCCAAAGCCCGCGCCGGAAACCGTCCGCTGCAGGAGCTTCGGAAGATCAGCATTATCGAGGCCAAGGGCTACTGCTATGGCTGGCACTTCTACCAGGCCGGCGACGCCGACCTGGTGATCTCGTCCGACGACGCCCTGTTCGGGCACCCGGCTTTCCGCTACGTCGGCTGGGGACCGCGGCTGTGGTGGTGGGCCGAGACGATGGGGCTGCGCAAGTTCTCCGAAATGCTCTTCACCGGACGGCCTTTCAGCGCGAAGGAGATGTACGACTGCGGCTTCGTCAACAGCGTGGTGCCGCGCGACAAGCTGGAGGCCGAGACCGAAAAGTACGCGCTGGCGTGTTCGCGGTCTCGCCCGACCGACACCGTCGCGGTGCAGAAGACCTTCCTCGAGCTGTACAAGCAGCACAAGGGCGAGTACTTCGGCAGCCTGCTCACCGGCATGGTCGAGGGCATGCTGCCGATGATCCAGAACGACGCGCAGAACGATGTTGACCTCACCGGTGGCACATTCGAGAAGGGCCTCAACAACGTCGTGAAGGACAACGACCTCAACTTCCCGCCGGAGTGGCGCCTGAGCCGCTCGGGGCGCGCCAAGCCCTGACGTCTCGAGGTATGGCATGTCGGCGCTGACTGGTATCAGGATCGTCGAGCTGGCCGAATCGGTTGCCGGAGAATACTGCGGGAAGCTTCTCGCCGACTTCGGCGCCGAGGTGATCAAAATCGAACGCCCGGGTGGTAGCCCCACCCGGGCGATGGCACCGCTCGTCGGCGATGGCGGTGGACCGGAGCGCAGTGCGGTGTTCGCCTACCTGAACACCAACAAGCGTTCGGTCCAGCTGGACGTCGAGGAGACTGAGCTCTTGCATCGGATCATCGCGACCGCCGACGCCGTCGTCGGCGAGCTGCCGGTCAGCGAACTCGCCACCCGTCACCCGAACGTGGTGTTCTGCTCGGTCACCCCGTACGGCATACAGGCGCCGCCGGAGCTGCACAACGCCAAGAGCTTCAACGTCTTTCACGCCAGCGGTTGGGGTCTTCACACCCCCAGCCATGCCGACCCGGCCAAACCGCCACTGAAAGGACCCGGGCGCTTCTTAGCCGACTACGAAGCAGGACTCGACGCGGCCCTGTGTGTCGCCTCGTCGCTGTTCTGGCAGCTGCACACCGGAGCCGGTCAGTTCATCGACGTGTCAGCGCACGCCGTCTTGGCGTCGCGCGCCGACTGTGTGCTGGGCAGGTTCATCACCGGCGAGGTCACGCCGGAGAACACCCGCGACGACTACGACCAGCAAGGCCCCGCCTCCTTTTTCGCCTGCGCGGACGGATTCGTCTACCTCTACATGACCAGCGGTAATCACTGGGCCGGGCTGAAAATATTGATGGGCCAACCGGACTGGCTCAACGAGTTCGAGGACGACTGGCTCGAGTTCTCGGTCACTCCGGAAAAGGTGGCGAGATTTCACCACGGATTCGCCGCATGGGTCCGCGAACTCGGCAAGGACGCGGCATCCGAAGAGGCCCAGCGGCTGGGAGTCCCGCTGGTGCCCGTCACAAGCGCTGCCGATCTGAAAACCTCACCCCAGTACCGCCACCGCGGCTTTTTCCACGACGTCACTCATCCCGTACTGGGGGGCGCGGTTTACCCCGGTGTCCCCTACCTGTTGAGCGCATCACCCGCGCGCATCGTCAGCGCGGCACCCGCCCTGGGTGAACACACCGACGAAATCCGTCGCAGCGTCGAGATGCCACGCGCGACACCGGTGGTCAAATCACCACAACTCAAGCCGCCCAAGGTGTCCCGCGGTGGCCCGCTGGAAGGCGTTCGGGTCGTCGAGCTCACCAAGGTGTGGGCCGGTCCATACGCCGGCAAGCTGCTGGCGTTCCTGGGCGCCGAAGTGATCAAGGTGGAAAGCTCGACTCACCCTGACGAGATGCGCGCGTACGGCGGCACCGACATCAACCACGCTCCGTTTTTTCTCAGCATCAACCCCGAAGTGCTCAGCGTGGAGTTGGACCTCAAGTCCGTGACCGACATCGCACGGCTCCGCGAGCTGATCGCCCGCAGCGACATTGTCATCAACAACCTGCGGCCCGGCGCGATGGAACGGATGGGCCTCGGCTACGACCAGCTGAAAGGCGTTAAGCAAGACATAATTTCGGTGTCGATCAAGATGTGGGGCAACGACGGGCCGTTTGGTTACCAAACCGGCTACGCGCCGTGCTTCGCGGCGTTGGCCGGGGTCGCTTCACTGGTGGGTTATCCCGGCGGGCCGCCGCTGGGTACCAGCATGCGTTACGGCGATTCCACCGTCGGTGCCGCCGCCGCGTTCGCCGCCGTCGTGGCGTTGCTGCACCGCGAACTGACCGGTGAAGGCCAATTCGTCGACGTGTCGGCGGTGGAGACCCTGTCGTCGATGATCGGCGACTGCCTGCTCGCCCAGGAACTCACCGGAGCGCAGTTGCTGCCCGACGGCAACCGGCACGCCGGCATGGCCCCGCACAACTGCTATCCGTGCGTCGGCGGCGACTGGATCAGCATTGCGGTGGACGACGAAACTCAATGGCTCCAGCTGTGTCACGAGCTCGATGCCATCGGGCTGGTCGACGACCCACGCTATGCCACGTTGGCGGATCGACTCGAGCACACCGACCCGCTCGACGTCGACATCGCGCAGCTCGCCCGAAACCACGATGCGGTGCAGCTGGCGCAGCGACTCAGGGCGGCCGGTGTGCCGGCCGCCAAATGCGCGACGGCTCTGGACATCATCAGTGATCAGCTGCTGTGGGACCGTGAGCTGTACCGTTTTGTCAGCGACCACCGCGAGGGCCAACGGCCGGTCCTAGCAGCGCCATGGCGGATGTCGGTCGTGGAGGCCGAGATCGCACGCGGTGCACCCGATCTCGGCGAGCACAACGACTATGTTCGTGACGAGATCTTGCGCGCTCACGCGATGGAGGGAACTTGACCACAATGTTGGCCGGCACCGTGGCGCTGGTGACCGGCGCCAGCAGCGGCATCGGCGCCGCGACCGCGCGGGCACTGGCCGAGCAGGGCGCGGCCGTCGCGCTGCTCGCGCGGCGCGCCGATCGTCTCGATCAACTCAAAGCCGACATCGACTCGGCCGGCGGCACGGCGCTATCGGTGCCCACCGATGTGACCGATGCCGACCAGGTGGCCGCCGCGGTGCAGCGCACCGTCGACGAGTTGGGGCGGCTGGACACCGTGGTGAACAACGCGGGGCTGATGCGGATGTCGCCGGCCGCCGAAGCGCCACTGCAGGACTGGGACGACTTGGTGCGAGTCAACATCCAGGGCGTCTTATACGTGACCCGCGCCGCGATCCCCCACCTGATCGACGCTGCCGCCGACTCGCCGCGCGGCGTCGCCGATCTGGTCACCATCAGTTCGACCGCCGGTTGGGTCGCCCGACCGGGCACCGCTGTGTATTCGCTGACCAAGTTCGGCGTGAATGCGTTCAGCGAGGGTATCCGTCAGGAACTGATCGGCAAGCGGGTGCGGGTCGCCGTGGTGGGCCCCGGCACTGTCGACACCGAGATCAGCGACCACCTGTCCGACGGAGCCCGTGCCGCGTTCGATCGGCAGACCGCGGACATGGTCAAGCTGGCGTCCGAGGACATCGCCGACGCGGTGTTGTACGTCGTCACCCGCAACCGCCGCGTAGCTGTCAACCACATGCTGGTTCGCGCCGCCGAACAGACCTGGTGATGTCTGCGGAACGATGGGTGATCGGCGACCACTTCGGCCTGCCGATCCCCGCCGATCCCGCAGCGTTGCATTCCGGTGGCGCAGCGTTTCTCACCGAGGCGTTCCGCATCTCGGGTGCGCTGGACGCTGGTAATGCCGTCACGCGGATCAGCCAACTCGACGAAGTCCCCGGTGGAAGCACCGGCCGCAAGCTGCTTTTGACCGTCGAGTACGACACGCCCGGCGCCCACACCGACTTGTTCGTAAAGTTCTCCCGCGATTTCGACGATCCGATCCGCGATCGCGGGAAGACGCAGATGGAATCGGAAGTCCTATTCGCCTCGCTGTCACGCGAACCGGGTTTTCCGATCACCGTTCCGGCCACTCAATTCGCCGACTACCACCGCGACACGGGCACCGGATTGCTGATCGCGGAGCGAATCCAGCTTGGGGCCAACGGTATCGAGCGTCAGTACCACAAGTGTCTCGACTACGAGATGCCCGAACCTGTGGACCACTACCGTGCTCTCGTGTCGGCGCTGGGCCGGCTAGTCGGCGGCCACCGGTCCGGGCGCGTACCTGCCGGCGATCAGTTCCCGGTTGACATGCAGACAGCACAGGTCGGTGAACGGGCACCGATCAGCCCTGAGAAGCTGGATCGTCGACTGGGCCAGCTCGCCGACTTCGTGGAAACGAGCCCCGGGCTGCTGCCCGCGAACGTCCGTTCGCAGCAGTTCATTTCGCACCTTCGCCATGACGCGCCCCGCTTCCTGGCCAACGAGGCGGCGGTATGGAGCTATCTGGCCGAGCACGCGGACTACATCGCGCTCTGTCACTGGAACGCCAACGTCGACAACGCCTGGTTTTGGCGCGACAGCGACAACGTCCTGCGCTGCGGCTTGCTGGACTGGGGCTGCGCGGGCCAGATGAACGCCGCCATGGCGTTGTGGGGCGCGATGTCGGGCGCCGAGACCGACCTGTGGGATCGGCACCTCGATGAGTTGCTGCGCCTGTTCGTCTCCGAGATACACGCCTGCGGGGGGCCGGATCTCAGCGTGACCGAGCTGCGCAACCAGCTCATGCTCTACGTCGGGGTCATGACGGTCGCCTGGCTGCTCGACATACCCGCACTGATCCGGTCGCGGTTCGGTGACGCCGCGCACAGCATGACCAGGAAAGACCCCCGCATCAAAGACGACGAGGGCGTCCGTGCACCGTTGCAGATGCTGACCAATGCGCTGAACTTGTGGGAGACACAGCGATTCGGCGAGCGTCTCGACAGGATCCTATTGCCATGACGGACTGGCGGTCAGCACGTCGGGCCCGTCGTCGGTGATGAGGACGGTGTCGCGGCGAAGCACGCCGCCGAGGCCTTCCTGCCACACGTAGCCGGTGAGCGCGAGCACCATTCCCGGATCCAGCCGCTCGGCGTCGGCGGTGGCCGGAAGTTGCCGCGAGATCACCGGCGGATCGAAGCCGAGCCCCAGTCCGTGCGCGACTGCCATCGGCGGCGCCGGCTCGCCGGCCTCGTCGTAGGCAGCGAGCAGATCGGCGGCGCGAGCCCCGGCCCGGCAAGCAGCAATCAGCCTGTCCCACAGCTCATTCGAACGCTGATACAGCTTGCCGGTCGCATCGTTGGTGGCGTCTCCGACCGGCCAGGTGCGGCTGACCTCCGCGACGTATCCGTCGGCCAGCGCACCCGCGCCGAACGCGATCAAGTCGCCGGACCGCACCTCGCCGTCGCTGTGCGCCCGCCGCCACGGGTGTTCCCGCGACGTCACCCATGCGGCGTCCTGGGTGGCCGGTGTGCTCACCCCGCCCGCGGCCATCGCCTCCAAAACCGCACCGGCCAGCGTCTGTTCGGTCAGGCCGGGCCGTAACTCCGCGACGGCTGCGCCGATCCCCGCTTCGGCGACCCGCACCGCGGTGGACATCGCCGCAAGCTCGTCGGCCGTCTTGATCCGGCGCGCGGTTCGCATCGGCAGTTCGCCGTCGACGAACTCAGCATTCGGAAATGCCATCGGCAGCAGCTTGGCGAACGTCGGTGTGATCGCATCGGTTCCGACGCGGCGGGCGGTCGACGCCCCGTCGATGTTCGTCAGCACCTCGATCAGCGTCATCGGATTCCAGGCCAGACCGTAGAGCCGGTCGCGGCCGATCTCCTCGGGGACCCCCTCGTCATCCGTGCTCATCAGGTAGATCTCGCCGGTGCCGCGCAGCATCACGCAGACCGGACCGAACGGCCGGGTTCCGCCGATCCACAACTGCGGCGCCCCGGTCACGTAGCGGACATTGGCCTGGCGGCCCAATACCAGGACGTCGATGTCGTGGGCTTCCATCTGCGCCAGCGCCCGTTGCCGACGGCCGAACCGTAGGTCCCGGCCGTCGGGCGAAACCTCAGTTGCCATAGGGCGTATAGGGGTAGTCGGTAATCCGGACACAGCCTTCTTCGGTGATCACCACGATCTCCTCACTTCGGTAGCCGCCGGTGCCGTCTTCCCACACCACCGGCTCCAGCACCAGCGCCATCCCGACCGGGAAGACGAAGTTGTCGTCGAACTCCTCACCCAGATCGGTGCCGATCATGGGTGGCTCGGCGGGATAGATGCCGATGCCGTGTCCGAGGTAGAAGTGTGGAAGCCACGGCTTGGTTCCGCCGTTGGCGGCGATCGCCGCCCGCGCGAGATCACCTGACGTCGCACCGGCTTTGGTCACGCTGAGCACCGCGTCCAGGATGTGCTGCCACTGCTCGTACTGGGCCTGCTGGCGCGCGGACGGTGCGTCGCCGACCACCCAGGTGCGCCCGAAGTCCGAGCAGTATCCGGCGTAGCTGATGCTGACATCGGTCCACAACACATCGCCCTTGGCCAGTTCACGTTCGTTGGTCAGCAGCGGCAACGCCAGGTCACCATGCGTCGTCCATACTCCCTCGGCGCGGGACGGCGGCATCACCTGCCAGATCGCCTCCAGCATGTTGGCCGTGGCGCCCAATTCGAAGGCGCGGCGCACCAGCTTGGCCGACAGATCGGTCTGCCGCACACCGGGTGCCAGCTGTTGTTGCACATCGACCATCGCCCGTTCGGTGATGCGACTGGCCTTGCGCAGACAGGCAATCTGGTCCGGTGTCTTCACCAGGTTCGCTGCGCCAACCACCTCCGCGGCCTCCGAGGGTGGGCCGCCCGGGAAGATCCGATCGGCGGCGCGCCGCATCGCGCCGGTCATCTCGTCGACCGCGACACTGGCACCACGGGGAACCAATTCGCTGATCACGCGCGCGAATTGCTCGACGCCCTCGTCTAATTCGAGATACAGCGGATCGTGCAGATGGTCCGCGGGCACCTGCGATTCCGACGCGGCGCCCTCCCGGAACGGGATGAACAGGTGTGGGTGCTCGTCGTCGGCCAGCACGATCGCCACGGGACGCTCGACGTGCGACAGGCCGGCGTCCAGCACCGGCCAGCTCGCACCGGTGGCATACACCACGTTGTCGTTCATCAACAGGATCAACGCGTCGACGCCCTGCTCGGCCATCGCGGCCCGAAGGCGCGAGCTGGTGTCGCGGTGCATCCGCGCCCGGTCAGGCTCCTCGGGGATGACGAAGCTCTGCACGCTGGACGAAGCCGTCATCTCAGACACCCAGGAACTTCTTGATGTTGCCGCTGACGATGCGGGCGGCGTTGTCCGGCCCGACGGCTTCGACGACGGCGGCCAGCGATTTCTCCGAGTAGCCGAAGCTGCTCTCGTTGTGCGGGTAATCCGACGACCACATCACCTTGTCGACGCCGATCTGCTCAATCAGCCTCAGGCCGAGCGGGTCGACGATGAACGAGGCACTCATGTGGGTGTCCCAGTAGTACTGAATGTCGTGCTCCAGCGGGTGATCCAGCATGTGCTGATAGGACGCCAGCACGTGCTCGGCGTCTTGCAGCGCCGGTGGAATCCAGGCGATGCCACCTTCGAACCAGCCGATTCGCAAGCTCGGATGACGGTCGAGGATGCCGCCAAAGATGTACTTGGAGAACATCTCCCGAAATCCGTCGATGTTCACCATCATCGCGACCGCGACGTTGTTGACCTCGCAAGGCGCCTTCGGCGGAGTTTCACCGATGTGGTGCGTCACCGGCAGTCCGGATTCCTCGATCGCATCCCAGACCGGTCCCATCGCGCTGCACGCGTAGTCCATCATAATGCCGTCGTCGCCGTTGCCCGGGTTGAGCGGCAACAGAAATGTCTTGAGGCCAAGCGATTTCAGCTCGGCCAGGGTGCGATCGGCGCCTTTTCGATCCCACCAGTTGATCAGGCCCACGCCGAAGAAGTGACCGTTGGAGCGCTCCTGCAGATCGGCGATGTACTCGTTGTAGATACGGAAAACGCGTTCGCGCATCGGCTTGTCTGGGAAGCCGAACATAGCGAGCAGCGCGTTGGGGAAGGCGAGTTCCCGGTCCACGCCGTCCTCACGCAGTTCGCGTATCCGCGCTTCGATGTTGTTGGTGGCCGCCCCGGCCAGATCGTCGTACTGCATCAGCACCGCGCTGAAGACCTCGGGCAGGAACGACTGCCCCTGGTGACCGATCTGGTAGGCCCCGTCCTCGTACCAAATCCGTGGTGCACTGTCTTTGAGGTCGTCGGGCAGGCGCTCGTAGAAGATGTCGGCCGCCAACGAGATGTGGGTGTCGGCGGAGAACACCTCGGTGCCTGCGGGAAGGCCGGCGTTTCCGTGAGCCTG
The DNA here is from genome assembly GCF_035603715.1 of Mycobacterium sp. Classification (GTDB taxonomy): domain Bacteria; phylum Actinomycetota; class Actinomycetes; order Mycobacteriales; family Mycobacteriaceae; genus Mycobacterium. The sequence goes on from NZ_DATNJW010000534.1 coordinate 21,290, forward strand.
GCCGTGCCGGTTTTTCGGCGCGCCGAAGCCGCCGGGTGGGTAGAGCACATTGGCTTGGGTCATTTTTCCAGCGCACCAATCAGTTTCAGATCCGTCAGGTATTTGCAGATTAACTCTTTGGACACGTGGGGTATCGATAGTCGAGATTTCTCGACGGCAGCGTCAAAATGCGCGCCCGGCACCGGTGAGCCGGCCATCGCTTCGACCGGCTGGCGATAGATGTCCATCACCGCCAGCACCGAACGTTGCCGCTGACCTTCGGGCAGCCCACGCATGGCCGTCTCGAATCGAGACACCCAGTCGGCGTAGTCGTCGACGCGCTGGATGGGGTAACCCGCTTCGGCGATCCAGTCGACGAAGGTGTCCAGCGAGATCCCGTCGTCATGCGGGTTGCTGGTGTTGTAGGTGGCAAATTCGCTGCCGGTATGCGGCCCCACCGCGGCGATCGCCTCGGCCAGGAAATCGACCGGTAGTCCGTCGTAGTGCGGGCGGTCGCCGCCCCGGTAGAACGAACGGGGCGCGATGCCGGTGGTAACCAGGCTGAACAGCAACCGGGTGAAGATGTCGGGCGCGTTGAGCTGGCCTGCGTAGCGGCTGTCGGCCAGGATCATGCCGGGTCGGAAGACCGCGGCGGGCAGCGCGCACAGGTCATGCACCCGGCGCATCAGGACCTCGCCGGCCCACTTGCTGATCGTGTAGCCATTCGCGTAGCCGTCGCTGATCGTGCAGGCTGGTATCGAGCGGCGGATGTCGGTCTCCTCGTCGACGATGTGATCTGCGGCCGCCGTCACGCCCATCGTGGAGATGTAATGAACCACCTTGAGTTTGGTCGTGATGGCCAGGCGGATAACCTCCGCGGTACCAACGACATTCGGGCCGAACAATTGGCGGTACGGCAGCAGATGATTGACGTGGGCGGCCGGGTGCACGACCAGGTCGACGGTCTCGGCCAGCCGTTGCCAGGTCGATCCGTCCAGACCGAGGTGGGGCTCGCCGATGTCACCGTCGAGCACTTCGAGGTGGCCGTCGGCCAGTGTCCGGAATCGCTCGAGCAGCTCGGTATCGGAGGCCAGGGCCGCTTCGATGCGCGCCCGTGCCTGTCCGGCGTCCGCGCCTCGCGCGAGGCAGATCAACGTGCCGCCCGAGTCGGCGAGCCGCTGCAGCCATTCCAGGCCGAGGAATCGGCCGAGGAACCCGGTCGCACCGGTCAGCAACACTGTCCGCACCTCACCGCTGGGCCGCTGTAACGCCGCAGCGGCCATCAGCAGATCCGCGGGGATGAATTTCTCCAGAGTCAGGTCGTCGGCACGTACCTCGGTGCTGTGTGCGCCGTGCACCGACACGAACGTCGGCTGCAGCACAGCCGAATCCCGATGCCGCTCGATGTGTTTGGCGACGGCGAGCAGGTCGCCGGTCGGATCGACCATCACACCGACAGGTACCTCGACGCCGAAGATGTCGGCGAGCAGGCGCGAGAAGCTCAGCGCGGAAAGCGAATCCCCGCCCATGTCGACAAATCGGGCCTGCGGGTCGATGTTGCCGGCCGATAAACCGAGGGTGGCCTGCACGGCGCGCACCACGGTCGCCAGCACCGGCTGATCAGCGCCGCCGGCACGCAGCGCCCGCAGCTCGCTGATCTGGTCGTCGGCCATTTTGGCGTAGAGCTGCTCCAGCGCGGGGCCGTAGCGGTCTTTGAGCTTGGGCCGCAGGAACTTTCCGACGCCCGACAGCAGACCGTTCTCCAGACTGAACGGCTCACTCTCCAGCAGGAAGTCGCGCGGGATCTCGTAGCCGTTGAGGTGGTGATCGCGGGCGACCTGAGCCAGCGACTCCGCGATCGCAGAGCGGTCCGCTACCGCGACGTCGTCGGTCGGCACGACCACCGCCAGCAAAAAGGACCGCTCGCTGCTGCCGTAGATGTACACCTGCCGGACCAACGGACTCTTGACATACAGCGCTTCCAGTCGCGCGACGGCGACGAATTCGCCCTGCGAGAGCTTGATGACGTTGTTGCGCCGGTCGACGAACCGCAGCTGATCCGTTCCGACTTCGGCCATGATGTCGCCGGTCTTGTAATAGCCGTCGTCGTCGAACATCCGGGCGGTCAGGTCGGGTCGCTTGTAGTAGCCCGCCATGAACCGTGATGACTTCACCGCCAACTCGCCGCGCGGGTGGGGTGTGTCGGTGTTGAAGTAGCCCAGCTCCGGAACGTCGAGCAGCTTGTAGTCGACCACTGGCGGGCGCAGCACGTGCTCGTCGGCGACGATCATGCCGCCCGCGATCTCGGTCGACGAATACCCGATCATCAGGTGCTGGTCGAGCACCACTTCCATAAAATCCTTGATCTCCGGCGATATCGCGGCCGACCCGCATCCCACGGCCAAGACCCGACCGCCGAGTAACTGTTCCCGCATGGCCGTGGTGATTTCGTCGCCGGCCTGATCCGGATCGGCACCCGCGATCGTGCGCCGATCCAGTTCGCTCAGGTACTGATGGAAGAACATCTCGCAGACCCGCGGCACCAGACTCAGCGTGGTGGGCCGCGCCATCGCCAGATCGTCGAACAGCGTTGACAGATCGCTCTTTCCGGCGAAGTAGCTGGTGCCGCCATTGGCCAGCGTCATGATCACGTAGCCGTATCCGATCAGGTGGCTCATCGGCATGTAGCTCAAGGTGATCACCGGCTGATCGGACTGCGCGAGCCAGGTTCCGATGCACAGGCTTTCGGTGAACATCGCGCCCTTCGGCGTCCCGGTGGTGCCGGAGGTGTAGAACACCCATGCCAGCGGGTCCTCGCCGTCCGCGGCGGCGAACAGCGGGGCGGGTGATAGCGCCGCTCCGTGCTCGACGACCTCGTTGATGGTCTCGATGATCACGGCACTTCCGCTGTCCGCCAGGCGGGCACGTGCGGCATCGTAGGCCGCTTGCTGGCCGTCGTCGCGAGGTTCGTAATCGAAGACCATCAGCCGCTGTGGCGCGGTGCCGTCCAGCGCGGCCTCGACGGCGGTCGCGAGATAGTCGATGCCGACGGCCAGAATCCGCGGTTGCGTCTCGGACAGGATCGGGGCGTGCTGTGTCGCCGGAGCGCTGGTTTGCAGCGGGACCACCACCGCGCCGAGGTGCACGCACGCCAGCTTGGCGGCGGTGTAGTCGATGCTGGCGAAGCCCAGCACACAAACGAAATCACCGGGACGCAAGGGGTATTGGTCATGTTGGTGCCAGTCGGCAGCTATAGCCTGGATCCGCGACCACAGCTCGCCATAGCTGACGGTCTCGAACCGCGGCAGTAACTGCAGCGACGCACGGCCGGTGGCCGGGTCGGTCACCACTTCGCGGGCGCGTTGTCCCAACGCGGGCCGGCTGTTGTACCCGGTCATCACGGTTGCCATGGCTTCGGCGATCCGCAGTCCCGGCCGGCGTACCGACTCGGCGATGGCGTCGTCCGGACGGGCAGCGCTGAATTGCGCGTCGTCGGCGTACAGTCGCTCGCGCCGCTGCGCCAGCCTTTCCCACTGGTGCTGCCCCGCACCGGGGTCTTTCACGTCAGTGCGTCCGACGAAGGCCATGGCTATCCCTTCTTATTGGTGATGTGGCCTCATTGATGTGGCCGGGGGACGGGTTACGGCGGGTAGGTGACGCCGGTGAGCTGTTCGGAGAGCCGCCACACCCGGTCGACGTCGTCGCGGCTTCGGGCCAACCGGGGCAGGTGAGCGAAAGTGACGCCGCCTCCGGCTGTTTCGTACAATCCGCGCGGGCCGTAGTAGGCGCCGCCATCGGCATCCGGCGACACGGCGGCGTACAGCGTCGGTTTGATGCCCTCGTCGACCTCCAGCCACATGAACGGGATCAGCCTCCACGACCAACGGGCCAGTCGGGCCGCCACGGTCGGTCGGCCGGCGCGGTACGACGACCCGCTGAGCAGATTGGTCTTGCTCAGCCCCGGATGAGCGGCGTTGGACCGCACACCCCAGCCCCCGGCGCGGCTGCGACGATCGAGTTCGACAGCGAACATCAACTGCGCAAGCTTGGCTATGCCATAGGAACCCATGGGTTTGTAGCCGCGCTCGGCATTGGCGTCGCCGAAGTCGACATTGCGCTGATTGGCGGCCAGGCTGCTCACCGTCACAACGCGCGCCGACGGCGCGGCACGCAGCAGCGGCAGCAGGTGAGAAGTCAACGCGAAGTGCCCGAGATGGTTGGCGCCGAATTGCAGCTCGAATCCGTCTTCGGTCTGCTCCCGCCGGGGCGGCGTCATCACGCCTGCGTTGTTGATCAACACGTCGATGGGCCGGCCTTCGGCGACCAGCTCCTCCCCAAGGGTCGCAACACTTCTCAGCGACGAGAGGTCGAGATGTTTGATCGCCATTTTTGCGGTGGGAACGTCGGCGCGGATCTTGTTGATCGCCGCCTCTCCTTTGGCCCGGTCGCGGATCGCCATCACGACATCGGCACCCGCCGTCGCG
>NZ_DATNJW010000535.1:0-3961 GCF_035603715.1 Mycobacterium sp.
CCGCGCGGCGTGCGTCTGGTCCGGCGGCAGCACCTCACGCCAGATGTCATTGCCGCACCAGCTGCCCCGCTGCGGAGTCAGCTCCGAATAACCGACGAGACTCGTCATCGCGGGGCCGATCACGGTGCCGTGGCGGGTCACGGCGCCCTCGATGCAGACCTCGACGTTGCGGATCCGCTTCATGACTTTGACTTCTTGCTGCGCGGTCAGATCAGCGGCGTGCTCGTCCCAGTCGCGCTGACCGTGCACGAAGAAGGTTCCGCTGCCGGCATTGCCGTAGGCGACCGAGATGACGAGGTCATCTCCTAATTCGGCGCTTTCTGCGAGCGCGACAAGTTCGTCGTAGGAGCCGGCCCGCCCGATGGCGTGCGGCACGCTCGGCACACCCGCCTCGTTGGCCAGGCGCGTCATGATGATCTTGGAGCCCAGGCGCTGGCGCAGCTCCGTCGGCGGGTGCATGACCTCGAGCCCCGCCTGACGTGCGAGGGCCTGGGTTTCCTCGTCGAGCATCACGAAGCACGCCTTACCACCGGGACCTCGGCCCGCGATGAACTCCAGGGTCTCAGGATCGGACAGGAGGTGGTTGCAGACATCACCCATGGAATCGAAGTCAAGGCGGTCGCGTCGTCGGGGCACGAACACGCGCGAATGCGTGCCTTCGAAAGAGTCAAAGTACGTCAGGTAGAAGAAGTTTCGTACCCAGCGGTCGATGCCCAGCAGGTTGAACGGGGTGGGCGAGATGAAGTACAGCGGTACGGCATTGGTGTGGAAGAACGCGCGTATGTCCGAAAGTCCTTTCAACACGCGGCGCGGCTCCGGCTCAGGGCCGCCGGCGTGCATAGTCACGCCGGCCGCGGCGACGTCGATGCCTGTATCGGGCGCGGGGCCGGCGCGGGCAGGGGCGCTGCGGCCATACCTTGACACTCCATTACGCAAGTGTGCGCCCCGGTCAGCGCCCTGTCGAAGTACCTTTACAGATTCGAGCGGCTCCTTCGTCCACGCGCATCGACGATGTCCGGCGCAACACTTAGCCCACCGCTCCGGCGCCTGTGACCCGGCCTCGGCCCCCTGCCGCGAACGCGGCTGGTAAGAAGCCGATCGGGCTCGGCGATTTGTAGTCACGAAACGCGCTGCAACACCTACGCTTAGCCGATGAGGCTGGGGATCGACTTCGGCACAACGCACACCGTTGTCGCGGTCGTCGACCGGGGCAACTATCCCGTGGTGTCGTTCGACGGGGTCGACGCGTGGCCGTCGATCATTGCCGGCAACGAAGGCGGCGAGCTGCGCTACGGTCCGGACGCCGCCGCGGTCCGGCATCACCCGGACTGGTCAGTGCTGCGATCGTTCAAGCGGCTGCTCAACGATGCCGGGCCGACGACGACGGTGGATCTGGCGGGACGCCGTTACCTGCTGGCCGACCTGTTCGCGGGGTTTCTCACCCGGCTGAAAAACGACCTCCAGCACCGTTCGAACGCCGAGTTCTCACCGGGCACGCGGGTCGAGGCCGCGATCAGCGTGCCGGCCAATGCCTCCAGCGCGCAACGATTCCTGACCCTGGACGCGTTCGCGCAGGCCGGCTTCGACGTGGTCGCTCTGCTGAACGAGCCGTCGGCGGCGGGCTTCGAATACGCCCACCGGTATCGCTCGACGATCACCGCCAAGCGGGAGTATGTCCTGATCTACGACCTCGGTGGTGGAACGTTTGACGCGTCGCTGCTGAAAATGACCGGGCGGTTGAATGAGGTGGTCGTCAGCGAGGGCATCCAGCGCCTCGGCGGCGACGACTTCGACGCGGCCATCCTCAAGCTGGTCCGCAAGGGTGCGGGACTGCGCTCGTTGCCGTCGGGCACCCGCGAGCAGTTGCTCGAGGAGTGCTCAGTCCGCAAAGAAGCCGTCGGTCCCAACACCCGGCGGTTCCTGGTCGATCTCACCGCGATCGGCAAGCCGCCGTTTTCCTGCCCGATCGAGGACGTTTACGCAGCGTGTGCTCCGTTGGTAGACAAGACGATTGCCGCTCTTCCCGGCGTGCTGCACGACCGGGCCGGCGGCGACGTCGACTGGTCCGAGATCGCGGGCATCTACGTGGTGGGCGGCGCCGGAAGCTTCCCGCTCGTCGCGCGGGCGCTGCGCTCGGCGTTCGACGAGAAACGGGTCAAACGGTCACTGCACCCGTTCGCCGCGACGGCAATCGGCTTGGCCGCCTTCCTCGACAGGGAAGCCGGATTCGCGCTCTCCGAACGTCTTTCGCGCCACTTCGGGGTGTTTCGCGAGGCATGCGCGGGCGAGGACGTCTGCTTCGACCCGATCGTGCCCAAAGGAGCTGTGCTGCCCACCGCCGGTCAGCCGCCCTTTGTCGTCACGCGGACCTACCGCGCCGCGCACAACATCGGACACTTCCGCTTCGTCGAGTGCAGCCGGCTGCGTGACGGTCGTCCCGACGGTGACGTGACGCCGTATGACCCGGTGTTCTTCCCGTTCGATCCGGACCTCAGCGACGATCAGGACCTGCCGCGCCGGCCGGTGAGCCGCCGCGACGACGGCCCGGATGTCGAGGAGCGCTACGTCGTCACCCCGGGTGGCGCCGTCGAGGTCACCCTGACCACCCGTCCGGACCGGGTCAGCCGCACGTTCCGGCTGGAACGGCACGACCTGGCCAGCGCGTAGCGACCGATCAGCTCGCGCCGTCTAAGTCGGGTGTCCAGGCCACCCCGTTGATGTGGCTGCCGCCGTCGACGAACAATGTGTTGCCGGTGAGATAGCGGCAGCCCTCGCCGGCCAGAAACAGCGCGACCGGGGCGATGTCGAGGTAGGGATCCCCGATTCGGCCCATCGGGTTCATCGCGTCGGCGAAGGCGGCAATGTCGGGGTTGTCGCCGAGAGCGCGCAGGAATGCCGCACTCTTGGCGGCCGGGCAGATCGCATTGACGGTCACGCCGAACGGCGCCCACTCGCGGGCGGCGGTGCGGGTCAGGGCACGCAGCGCCTCCTTGGCGGCGTTGTACTCCAGAGTGCCCATGTGCGCGTTGACCCCATTCAGGCTGCAGACGTTGATCACCCGTCCCCAGCCGCGGGCCCGCATGTGCGGCAGCGCGGCCCGCATCGCCCAGAACGGGCCGTAGTACGCGACGGCGATACCGTCGCTGAGCTGCTGATCGGTCTTGTTCTCCACCCGGCTCATCGATCCGCCGCCCCACGCGTTGTTCACCACGACGTCGATCGAGCCGTACTCCGAAACAGCCTGCGCGACGGCGCCTTCCACCTGGTCTCGAACCGAGACGTCGACCTCGACGAACAATCCTCCGACGGCGGTCGCGACGTCGCGGCCACTACCGGAATCGCGTTCGGCCACGACGACTTTCGCGCCCTCTTCGGCGAACCGGCGCGCGATGCCTTCGCCGATACCTGCGCCCGCACCGGTGATCAGCGCGACCTTGCCCGCTAATTGCCCAGTCATGCCGGCCGGCCCGTCGCACCGGCGGCCAGCAGGCCGCGCGCCTCGGTAGAGCCGTCCAGTGCGCGACTGGTGCGCTTTGCTATCCGCCAGCCGGCGGCCGTGCGCCGCAGCGTGACATGGTTGGCGCCGGCCCGCCACACCCGATAGCCACCGCCGTCCTCGTTGCGACGGATCACGATCGATTCGCACACCGCAATCGCATCGTCGCCGTCGATATCGACGCAGACCGGGCCGAGGAAATGGGCCGCACCGCGGCCGATCAGACCCTGATGCGCGGGTGATCGCACCATCTCGGCAACGTCGGTCCGGCTGCGCATGTGCCAGCCCTCGACGTCGTACTCGCCATCGTCGGTCCACAGCCCGGAGACCGCGTCGGCATCGCCGGCATCGACCAGCGGTCCATACGACGCCATCAGGCGGCCGATGGCCAGCTCATCCTCGACCCGGCGCAGCCGCTGTTCCAGAGCCGCGAGCCGCTCCTCCACCGTCATCGGAATTCCTCTC
>NZ_DATNJW010000536.1:0-4145 GCF_035603715.1 Mycobacterium sp.
GTCGAGGATGTCGCCGATCACGACCTTCGCGCCCTCGCCGACCAGTGCGCGAGCGTGGGCGGCGCCCATCCCCCGAGCGCCGCCGCTGATCAATGCAACTTTTCCGTCCACGCGTCCCATGCCGCGTCACGCTACCGCAGCGGGGGATGAAATTAGAACTTGTTCCACCGGCCCTACGGCGATCGTGAAGTGGGAAACAATCACACGATGAGCGTTACGACCCCCCTACTGACCGCCTGCGGCGGATTCCTCTTCGCCGTGCTGTGGATGGACCTCATGTTCGACGCGCAGGTCCTCGCGGACCGGCATCCCGGCGATGAACTGCCTGATTCAGTGCTGGATTCCATCGCGCGTTACTACCGGCGTGCGGTCACCGAATCCCGACCGATGAGCCACCTCATCGCCGTGGTTATGGTCGTGTTACTGGGCGCTTTGGGGTTGCGGGCGGTCCGAGGGCACGACCCGGGCTGGCTGGTAGCGGCGTCGACTCTGCTGGCAGGCGCGCCGATCCTGCTGGCCGCGACGCATACCGTGCCCAATGCCGTTCGACTAGGCAGCCGTTCTGGCAGCCCAAGCACCCAAACCGCCCTGGCGCGGTCCATCTGGCGTGATCATCTGGCTTGCGCGGTCTGCATCTCAGCGTTTCTGGTGCTCTGGCTGGTCCACGACGCCGTGGTTTGACCGGTCCACGCAAAGCGCTCCCGCCCGGGTGGTCACAGCCGACCGGATCCGTACTAAACTAGAACACGTTCCAGTTCGCCTACGGCGCTGTAAGCAACCAGGTAAGGACCACGCATGCACACTCCCATCTGCGATGAACTCGGCATCGAGTTTCCGATCTTCGCCTTCACGCACTGCCGCGATGTCGTCGTCGCGGTGAGCAAGGCCGGCGGATTCGGTGTGCTGGGTGCGGTCGGCTTCACTCCCGAACAGCTCGAGATCGAGCTCAAGTGGATCGACGAGAACATCGGCGACCACCCATACGGGGTCGACATCGTGATCCCCAATAAGTACGAGGGCATGGACTCGCACCTGTCCGCCGAGGACCTTGCCGAGTCGCTGCGCAAAATGGTGCCCCAGGAGCACCTGGACTTCGGCAAGAAGATCCTCGCCGACCACGGCGTGCCCATCGAGGACAGCGACGGCGACAGCCTGCAATTGCTCGGCTGGACCGAGGCGACGGCCACTCCTCAGGTCGAGGTGGCGCTGAAGCACCCGAAGGTGAAGATGATCGCCAACGCGCTCGGCACCCCGCCGCCGGACATGATCAAGCACATCCACGACGCCGGGCTCAAGGTCGCCGCGCTGTGCGGCTCCCCCTCACAGGCCCGCAAGCATGCCGACGCCGGCATCGACATCATCATCGCGCAGGGCGGCGAGGCCGGCGGCCACTGCGGCGAGGTGGGCTCAATTGTGTTGTGGCCTCAGGTCGTCAAGGAGGTCGCACCGGTTCCCGTCCTCGGCGCGGGTGGCATCGGCAGCGGCCAGCAGATCGCCGCGGCTCTGGCGTTGGGCTGCCAGGGCGCGTGGACCGGGTCGCAGTGGTTGATGGTCGAGGAGTCCTCGAACACCCCGGTTCAGCAGGCCGCGTACGTCAAGGCCGGCAGCCGCGACACCGTGCGGAGCCGCTCGTTCACCGGCAAGCCGGCCCGGATGCTGCGCAACGACTGGACCGAGGCGTGGGAAGCCCCGGACAACCCGAAGCCGCTCGGAATGCCCTTGCAGTACATGGTTTCGGGCATGGCGGTGCGGGCGACCAACAGGTTCCCCAACGAGTCCGTCGACGTCGCGTTCAATCCGGTCGGTCAGGTCGTCGGGCAGTTCTCCAAAGTAGAGAAGACGTCGACCGTCATCGAACGGTGGGTGCAGGAGTACCTGGAAGCGACGAACCGGCTCGACGAGCTGAACGAGGCCGCTTCCGTCTGATTACTCCTCGTCGTCCGGCGGGCCGGTGAAGACCTCTTTGGTCCGCTCGACGGCGTACGTGGCGATGTCCAGCGAGTTGTGGACGATGTCGCCGGTGCCGCCGGCGATGTCACCTTTGATGATGTGACCGGCGTTCTCGACGATGTCCGATGACCGCTCGACAGCGTTCTGCACGATGTCCCGGGCGGCGTCGATGGCGTCTTTCGGCCTGAAGGCCATGGCTATCTCCTAAGTCCTGTGATCAGTGGGTGACGCCCGTGTCGGAGGGGAAGCCTCCGCCGGCGCCGTTCGGGGCCCCGCCGCCGGTCAACTGACCGATCTGCCAGCCGTGTTCGGTGCAGAGCATCGGCTGCCCGTCAGGCGACTGGGCCGACGATCCCCGCGGGTTGTCGCACTTGGCTCCGACCTGCTGCACCCCGTACAGCGGATAGGTGATCACCCAGTACCCCGTCTCCGCTGCCGGGAACTGGTTGATGATGAAGTGGCATGCCTCGGCCTGACCGCCGGGCCCGCGCCCGAAGATGAACCGCTGGTAGTTGTCGCACGGCGCACCCAGCGACGCGTCGTAGTTCATGCCCGGCACATCGCCGTCGTAGTGCCCGTTGTCGGCGACGGCGGCCGGGGCCAAGCCGACAGTCGCACCGGCGATCGCTGTGGCGATGAGCAGTTCGCGAATCATGACCCCACCTTCGGTGTTACGTAATCAGGGCCATCCCACGGGCCCGTGACCTGCAGGCAAGCATAGTCAGTGCTCCCGGGGCCACAAGGCGGTTTCGCGCGCCCGAAACTCATCGGGGCCCGGGGCGAGAACACGTTCCAATCCATCATCGGCGAAACGTCGAGAAGCCGTTCCATCTCGGCTGTCGCGATGATTTACTGGGCCAGAACTCGTCATATCCAAGTCGTATTCACTCATAGGAGTGCCACTGATGCCGACTCCGAATCTTCCTTCCGGATTCGATTTCACCGACCCCGACGTCCACGCCGAGCGACTCCCGGTCGAGGAACTGGCCGAGCTGCGACGGACCGCGCCGATCTGGTGGAACGAGCAGCCGTCGGGGGTGGGCGGATTCGACGACGGCGGCTTTTGGGTGGTGTCCAAACACAAAGACGTCAAGGAGATTTCGCGGCGCAGCGACGTCTTCTCCAGCCTGCAGAAGACGGCGCTGCCGCGCTATAAGGACGGCACGGTCGGCGACCAGATCGAACGGGGCAAGTTCGTCCTGCTCAACATGGACGCGCCGCAGCACACTCATCTGCGCAAGATCATCTCGCGCGGCTTCACGCCGCGGGCCGTCGAGCGGCTTCGCGACGATCTCCGCGAGCGGGCGCGGCAGATCGTGGAAACCGCAGCGGCTCAGGGATCCGGCGACTTCGTCGAACAGGTGTCCTGCGAGCTTCCGCTGCAAGCCATCGCCGGCCTGCTGGGTGTGCCGCAGGAAGACCGGATGAAGCTGTTCCACTGGTCCAACCAGATGGTCGGCGACCAGGACCCCGAGTTCGAGAACAACGACGCGATAGATGCCTCGATCCAACTGATCATGTACGCCATGCAAATGGCCGCCGACCGGGCCGCGAACCCCGGTGAAGACATCGTCACCAAGCTGATCGAGGCCGACGTCGACGGTCACAAGCTCTCCGACGACGAGTTCGGTTTCTTCGTCATCCTGCTTTCCGTCGCCGGTAATGAGACCACGCGCAACTCGATCACCCAGGGCATGATGGCATTCACCGACTTCCCCGATCAGTGGGAGCTGTACAAGAAGGAGCGTCCGGCCACCGCCGCGGACGAGATCGTCCGGTGGGCCACGCCGGTCACGTCGTTCCAACGGACCGCGCTCGAGGACTACGAGCTGTCCGGCGTGCAGATCAAGAAGGGTCAGCGCGTCGTAATGGTGTATCGCTCAGCCAATTTCGACGAGGAGGTGTTCGACGACCCGTTCACCTTCAATATCCTGCGTGACCCCAACCCGCACGTGGGCTTCGGCGGAACCGGTGCGCACTACTGCATCGGAGCCAACCTGGCGCGAATGACCATCGACCTGATGTTCAACGCGATCGCCGACGCCATGCCCGACCTGGAGTCGATCGGCACACCGGAACGCCTCCGCTCAGGCTGGCTCAACGGCATCAAACACTGGCAGGTCGATTACCACAGCGATGCCTCAGCGAAACACCCTGTCGCGCATTAGGCTACGGCTATGCCGTCACACAAAGCA
>NZ_DATNJW010000537.1:0-7437 GCF_035603715.1 Mycobacterium sp.
GCGTCGCTGGCACGCTGCTGCGCCGTCGTCAGGGCGGTGGGTGAGATGTCCAGCGCGGTCACTGTGTAACCCTTCTTGGCGAGGTAGATGGCGTTGTCGCCGAGCCCGCAGCCGATGTCGAGGACATCGCCGTGGACCCAGCCGCGGGTTTGCCACTCGACGACGCTCTCGCTGGGCGCCTTGTTATCCCATGGTGGTGTCGTCATCGCCGCGAAGCCTTCGGCCGGGCTTTCGCCACGGTAAAGCGCATCGAAATCAAAGTGCTGCGATCCAGAGGATCCTTGCGAGGAAGTCGAACCTGTCTTAGTCATAACAACCACAGTAGTAGCTTTACATGATATATCAAGTAATACGCCGAGCCAACATTTGCAACTCGGCGATCGATAACTCGGTCAAACTAGCTGTTCAATCGCCACTTGCGGTGTCGAGGCCCAGATCGCTTCCTACACTACCTGTTCACTGCAAGCGAACAATACTTGATATGTCATGCAATTGGCCTACAGTGGAGTTTATGTCCCGAGCAGTGCAATTCGATTCGTACGGCGGCGTCGAGGTCCTCGAGGTCCGCGACGTGCCCCGCCCCGTTCCGGAAGCCGGTGAAGTTCTCGTTGCGGTCAGAGCGGCCGGCATCAACCCCAGTGAGGCCGTGATCCGAAGCGGTGCCCTGGCCGACCAATTCCCCGCCACGTTCCCCTCGGGTCAAGGCAGCGACCTGGCAGGGGTGGTGGCCGAACTGGGCTCCGGCGTGACCGATTTCGCCGTGGGCGACGAGGTGATCGGCTTTTCCATGAGCCGATCCAGCCACGCCGAACATGTGACCGTCCCGGCGATCCAGTTGACCGCCAAGCCATCGGGCATTTCTTGGGAGGTGGCCGGCTCGCTGTTTGTCGCAGGAGCGACCGCCTACGCTGCGGTGCGTGCGGTGCGCCTCAAAGCGGGAGAGACGGTCGCGATCGCGGGTGCCGCAGGCGGTGTCGGTTCGATCGCAGTTCAACTCGCGCGACGCGCCGGAGCCACCGTCCTAGGCATCGCCGGACCATCCAACGATTCCTGGCTCGTCGATCGCGGCGTGGTCCCGGTTAACTACGGTGAAGACCTGCCCGCGCGGTTGCGCGCCGCGGCTCCGTCGGGACACATCGATGCCCTGCTGGATTTCTTCGGCGGTGGATATGTCGCCATGGCGGTCGAGGACCTCAAGATTGCGCGCGAGAAGGTTGACACCATTGCCGATTTCGCCGCCGTCGAGCGGTTTGGGGTTTTGTCTGCAGGAGGTGCGGACGCGGCGACTGCAGCAGTGGTCGCAGAGCTGGCCGACCTCGTAGCGCGAGGTGAATTGCAAGTGCCGATCGCTGGAGTGTTTCCGCTCGACGACGTCCGGGACGCCTTCCGGCAGGTCGAACAGCGGCATACCCGCGGCAAAATTGTGCTGAAAATGGTTGACGGGCAATAGGTCCGGCTACGAGGTGTTAGTCAGTATGAGGAGAAGCAGATGAGCGACGGCAATGACTTCAACGCACGGAACATCGCGGAATTCCGCGCCAACCATGGTCGCGTCGGCGGTCCGTTCGAGGGTGCGCCGATGGTCATCCTGCACACTGTGGGCGCAAAGAGCGGTCAGCCGAGGACCAACATCATGATGTATCTGGCCGACGGCGAACGGTTCCTTGTATTCGCCTCCAACAATGGTCGCGACGATAACCCCGCCTGGTACTGGAACCTGAAGGCTAACCCCGATACCCGCATCGAGGTCGGCGACGACATCGTGGAGGTACATGCCTCCGAGTTGCGTGGGTCCGAGCGCAACGACAAGTACGCGGTGCAGGCCGAGCGGTATCCGGGATTCGCGGAGTACGAACGCCAGACGTCGCGGATCATCCCGGTTGTCGCACTCACGCCGACGGGTGGGGCGAAGAAGCACGACTGACGCCGGCGCCTCACAGGGCCAGACTCAGCGCACCAACCAGGATCATCGCCGCGCCCGCGACCCTTCCGCTCACGTCACCGAAGGGGATCGTCTTCTCCAGCAGAACAAATATGGCGATAGCCGCGATCCACAACAGGTTCATCACGCCACCGACGAACAGCAACGCCATCAGGATCCAGCAGCAGCCCACGCAGTAGACGCCGAGCCTCAGTCCCATCCGGAAGGCGCCGAGGTTGCCGGAGCGCCAGTAGCGGGACATGAAATGCGCTGGGGTCCGGCAGTTTTTCAGGCACGCATTCTTGAGCGGGGTGAGCTGGTATAGGCCGGCCGCGATCAGAATCGCGGCGCCGAGGTGGGCGCTGGCGGACACCATCATCGGGGAGAGCAGCGCGGCCTGATCAAGAGCATGCTGGGAGGCGGTGGCCACGAAGCTGAAGATCACCCACATCGTGATGTAGCCGGTGGCGAAGATGAACGTCGGAGCCAGCGGGTCGTGCTGTGCGGCGGCCTTGCGCGCGACTGCCGCGTACATCAGAGTCATGGGTGCCGCAGTGGGAACCATCATGGCAACCATCATCAAGGCCCACATCGCGAAGGTCAGAACGAATTCGGTTGCTGTCCATGGCTTTACGCCTGTCATGACGTCCATCCCCGGCGTCGCCATTCGGTGCGCTGTCACCACGACGTAGACCCAGGCTGCGACGGTGATGCCGACCAGGCCGGCCGAGACGGCCAGGCGGTCCCGGTGGCGCCGAATCCAGGGCACGGTCAGCGGATGAGTCCGTCTTGGTTCAGGTGCATGACGTTGAACTGGCAATAACTGTCCTTGAAGTCGAGGTCGATTCCCGCCCGCGCGGTGGTGTTGCCGTTGCCCATTTCGGCATAGAGATAGCGCGGCCCCTCCGGCGTACTGAGCTGTATCCGCGGTGGCAATCCCGGGTTTCCCGGTTGGGCGAGTGGTTCGCCGCGTGATTCAACGAGCCCGTCAATCGTCATGCTGGCCGTTCGCTGCTCGACATCGATCGACAATTCGATAGGTGCGTACAGCGTCTCGAGCACAGTCGACATCGTGCTGTTGTACACGAAGAAAACTGTCGCTCCGGGGGTGGTCGACTCGCCGTGCAGGATCTTGCGCAGTGCTTCTCGCTGAATGGGATCCGCACGTTCGTCGATGATGGCCTGCTGTGTGCCGTCGCCCTCGGGGACCGGACCCGGCCAGGACAGTAGCATCGCCCAGTCCAGCCCATCGAGAGTCGTGTCATTGAAGTTCCCGGTCTCGATATGGCCGCCCATGACCGCCTGGCAACGCCCGTAAGTTGGTTGCGCACCGAATTGGCATGGGCAACCCCAGGCGCAGGGGCAATTCTCGAACTCCACACCGTGAAGCGTCCATTGGTCAGCCACCGGAACCTCCATTGATTGATGTGTCACGCAAATCTACTACCGCAGCGCTCTTCGTCAAAGCGCTGCGAGACGGCTGGCGACGTAATCGAGGAGGATCGCTATCGCCGGTATACGGCGGCGTCGTCGATGTCGACCCGGGAACGGTCCGGTAGGGCAAGGACGCAGCCGACCGTGACAACAGCGGCGAAGACGATGTAGGCCGAGATGGCGTACGGGGTTCCGGTTTTGTGCAGCAACCACGTTGCGATCAGCGGTGCGGGGCCGCCGGCGAAAACGGAGGCCAGCTGGTAGCCGAGTCCGGCGCCGCCGTAGCGCAGATGTGTCGGGAAGTTCTCGCCGATCAGCGCCGCCTGCGGGCCGTACTGCACCGCGTGGAGGAACAGCGAGACGACGACCGCGATGAAGATCAGCGCCTTCCCGCCGTGGGTCAGCACTGCGAAGTACGGGTACGCGATCAGGCCGGTCAGAACCGCTCCGGTGAGATATATCCGCTTGCGGCCGATGCGGTCCGACAGGTGCGAAAACAGCGGGATCGCGACGAGTTCGCACACGGCGCCCGCCAGCACGGCGGTGAGCACGAACGTCTTGGCGAACCCGTGCCGCGACACAACGTAGGTCAGGACGAAGGTCGTGAACAGGTAGAAGGGCATCTGTTCGCTGAACCGCACCCCCGCCGACAGCAGAATCTCTCGCCAGTGGTGCCGGATCGCGTCGACGACAGGAGTGCGGGCGGTTTTACGCTCCTCGGCCACCTTTGCGAACATCGGTGTCTCGAGGATGGACAGCCGAATCACCAAGCCGAGGCCCACCAGTACCAGGCTGAACAGGAACGGACCCCGCCAGCCCCACGAGTTGAACGCGTCAGCCGACAGCGTTGCCGACAGCAACGTCATGCCGCCGGTGCCCAGGACCAGCCCCATCGGCACGCCGAGCTGAGCGAAACTGCCAAGCAGCCCACGCTTGCTCTGGTCGCCCCACTCCATCGCGATCAACACCGACCCGCTCCACTCGCCGCCGATCGCGATGCCTTGCACCAGTCGTAGCGCTACGAGCAGTAGTGGCGCGGCCACCCCGATCGCGGCGGTGCCGGGCAGGATGCCGACGATCGCCGACGAGATGCCCATCACCAGCAGCGTCACGATCAGTGTCGCTTTGCGACCGATCCGGTCGCCCCAGTGCCCGAAGATCGCGGCACCGAGCGGGCGGGCGACGAACCCGACAGCGTAGGTCGCGAACGAGGCCATCGCGCCGGCGTACGGGCTGGAGGCGGGGAAGAACAAATGCGGGAAAACCAATGCGGCCGCGGTGTTGTAGAGGAAGAAGTCGTACCACTCGATCGTGGTGCCGATCGAGCTGGCCAACGCCGCGCGTCGCACCTGCGCTCGCTGCCCCGCCGGGTCAACCTCCAAGCTGAGGGCGACTTCATTGTCTCCGACAACCACTATGACCTCCGCTGGTATGGACGGATCCATTCACAGTGTGAAGGGCGAAGCGCGTCGGAACTGGAAGACGGATGTTGCGTAGACGGCGAGGCGGTGAACACGAAGCGAACTGGTTGTCTAACTGCTGTTCGTTCCGTTAGAGCACGGCGGTCGTGATCCGCGGTTTCGGAAGGCCGCCCATGCCCCCGTGCACCACAGCGCCCAAATCACGAGCAACGGCTGGAACAGCAGTCGAATGCCGCGGGCGAGGTCGGAGTCGAGCTCGAAAGCGTTGGCGTGCGTGATGAATTGGGAGATATTTCCCGGAAACACCACCACAAAGAAGGCCGCTACGACCCATCCGACTGGCACTCGCCATCTGGCCAGCAGCACCAGGCTTGCTCCCAGGGCGATTTCCACCACACCGGACGCGATGATGACGAAGTCGGCGTTCAACGGCAGCCACGGCGGCACTTGGGCGTGGAAGGCGGTTCGGGCGAAGCTCACATGACTCACCCCGGTGTAGAGCAGCAAGGCGCCAAGAACAAGACGCGCGATGCTCCGCTGCGGGGAGGACGTGGGTCGATCGACGTCGAGCACTTAGGCCACCGGGTCCTTGTGCGCCTTCACCGGGACAGTACTGGGCGGCTGAAAGAGGTTGCCCTGCAAGCTACCTCTCGCCGTGCGGACGGCTACCAGAATCCACGTGCCGAGCAGGCAGACGTAGGCCACGACGGCGGCAACCCGAAACGCCGTCAGCCCGGTGTGCACCGCCAATTGTGTAGTTCCCGTGACGAACGTTCCGACCGGGAAGGTAAGGCTCCACCATGTCAGCGCGAATGGCATTCCCCTCCGCAGGGTATGCACCGTCAACAACGTCGCCAAACAGATCCACAGCAGCGCGAACCCCCACACCGGCACCCCGTACAGAACGGCGAGGACGTTCATGCCCCCGGCTATCGGCGGGGCGACGGCCAGCGCGGCATTTGTTCCGAGAAGTCCTGCAGCCGTGATGGATTGGCCGAGCGGGCCGAGCACTATCCACAGTGTCGGCACCCTGGCACTTCCTGACGTGCCGTAGTACGCGAGCCGACTCCAAATCATCGTGATGATGATCAACGACGCGATGAGCGACAACCCGAACATCGCATAGCATCCGTAGAGCAGGGTCTGTCGGCCGCTACCCGGCGCGATGTGTCCAATCAGCAGCGCTCCTGCGGCCGCCGAAACCATCGGCGGTACGACCGGCATCAGCCAGCCACCGAACGCGGCGTCGGGTTCCACGTTGTGCTGAATGAACATCAGATAGGGAATGGAGATGGCGGTGAAAAGACCGCTGATCGTGCCCGCCGTCCAAAGCACCCAGTCGAGATCGACTGCAAGCACCTCCCCCACCAAGTCCCGACCGAGCAGCACCGATCCCGTACCAACTGTGAGCAGTGCCATCGGGGCGGCTCCGTAGAAATGCGCCATCTGCGGGTTGCGGGCATGCCTGCGGGCCACCGTCGGATGCCGCAGCCAGTGACCCCCCACGACGATGATCAGCACGATCAGCAACACCGCGGCGAACACCCAAACCGCCTGTGCAAACGCGCGGAGTCCGTGGATATGCACCGGCAGAGTCGCGGCCGCAGTCGCAACGATCCCTGTTCCCATAACGGAGGCAAACCAATTGGGCCCCAAGCGACCCAACACGCTCGGTACCGTCGAATCCTCACCCAGCTCTGTGGTGGCCATGACCTCGCGACGCTACTCCGAGAGCGCTATCCGCATGCCAGAAAGCAAGGCCCCGGCATCCGGCACAGTTCTAAGCGAATAGGCGAGCGGAGATGGCGGGCAGCTCGGCGTAGGTGGCGATTCCTGACGTCGCCGCGCACACCGCGGGTATCGCATTGATCAGCGGAGCGGCGGTGATACGCAGTCCGATGCCGCGCATCCGCTCGGGAGTCAGATCAGCGAGATCTTCTGCGGTTGGCATCATGTCGACCTTCACGTACACACTCGGATCTCCGAGGATCTCAATGCGGTATCCGTGTTCGACGGTCCACGGCGGGTCCAGCGATTGGGTGGCGACCCAACGTTGATTGACGGCAAGAACCTCAGCGCCGTCGACGTTGCCATACCACTTCACGTTCATACCAGCGACGTGCCCGGCCGGTATCGATACCCCGTCGGCCACGACGTCGTCGGTGGCGTAGGCGAATTCGACGTCGCAGAGGATCTCATTGAGATCAATCCCCATCATCCGGGCGAAGACGTCAACGGCTTCGGCGAATACCAACGTGCCGCGACGGACGTCGTCGGCGTGGCCTGGGTCGCCCCGTGGCCGGCCCCAGCCGACAGACTGAAAGTTGGCGTCACCGATGAATTGCGACACATCCACGGATTCGGTCATCGACGCCTTGCGGACGTTGGTGGATACGCCGCTGGAGACCGCGGCGACCATCTGGGCGAACCCGGGATTCATGCCGCTGCCGAATATCGTGGCATCGCCGTCGCGGGCCGCGGCTTCGATAGCAGCGCGATCACTGTCGGACAGATTCATGCCCGTCAAGAACTCCGCACTGGTAACGATGTTGACGCCCGCTCGCAGGATGCGTTGCACCTCGACAACGTCAAAATGCAGCGGCGTGTAGATGATGCAGTCCGATTGCAGCTCCAAGAGTGCATCGACGTCATTGGTCGCGT
>NZ_DATNJW010000538.1:0-6648 GCF_035603715.1 Mycobacterium sp.
CGAGCTCGTGCGCGGGCGCACGCTGGTCGCGCACAACGTTGCCTTCGACTACGGCTTCCTGACCGCGGAGGCCGAGCTGGCCGGTGTCGCGCTGCCGATCGACAGCGTCATGTGCACGGTGGAGCTGGCCCGCCGGCTGGAACTGGGCACCGACAACCTGCGGTTGGAGACTTTGGCGGCGCACTGGGGTGTGACGCAGCGGCGGGCGCACGACGCCTTCGACGACGCGGTCGTGCTGACCAATGTGCTGGCGGCCGCGCTGCAGCGGGCCCGCGAACGCGATGTCTGGCTGCCCGTGCGACCGGTCACCCGCCGGCATTGGCCCAGCGGCAAGGTCACTCACGACGAGCTGAGGCCGCTGAAGGTGCTGGCCTCCCGGATGCGCTGCCCGTACCTCAACCCGGGTCCTTACGTCGGCGGCGGACCGCTGGTGCAGGGTATGCGGGTCGCGCTGGCGGCCGAGGTCGAGCGGACTCATGAGGAGCTGGTCGAGCGGATTCTGCACGCCGGGCTGGCTTACGCCGACGCGGTCGACCGGGAGACTTCGCTGGTGGTCTGCAACGACCACCGTCCGGCGCGGGGCAACGGCCGCATGGCTCATGAGCTCGGCGTGCCGTTGGTGTCCGACGCGAAGTTCATGAATCACGTCAGCGCGGTGGCAATCGGCACGGGCGTTGACGAGACCGTCGATCAGGCGCATGCGGGCGAGCAGTTCGCTCTTTTCTGATTATGTGGTGTGGACAATCACATCTAGCTAGCCGGGACATATCGCCAGGTAATCGGACGATCAGGCCAGAGTCTCGTTGATCCAACCCGGCGCGCCGTTTCTCACGCGGATGCTGGCTGTCCGGGTGCTGTAAGGATTGGTCTATGCCCACCGCCGCATCTCGCTCCGAGAGTCCGGTCAAGCGCTGTGTCGAGTTGTGTGTGGCGGTGGCTGTGGTCTTGTCGGCGGTGTGCGGGTGCTCCCACGGCTCGGATCCGAAGACGGCCGGCGTGCACGTTCCGGAGAACTTCTGCGGCCTGCTCAGTGCATCCGACATCAGTCGGGTAATGGGCAGCGCGTATCCGGAGGCCCAAGGCAGCCAGTCTCCGAGTGAAGCGCAATGCACGTCCATTCCGACCGCGGGCAATGACGTCAGCTACAAGCTGTACTGGAACAACGAGTACTGCATCGACGGGAAGCCGGTCGACAACCAGTGCCTCGAGTCGCAGTCCAAGGGGTTCGCCGTCAACAAGCAGTCGGCCGGTCAGGTCCAGAACGTCCCGGGCCTGGGTGATCAGGCGTTCTGCTTCGTGGCTCCGCCGGCGACGGTCGACGTGCTCAAGGGCTGGATCTATCTGATCGTGGGCGCCGGCAGCTGCGTGCAAGCCCAGACCCTGGCCGCGATGCTGCTGGCCAAGGTCTCGGCTTGACGCCTCAGGCGCGTGCGGCTCTGTTCACCGCCGACACCACGGCACGCAACGACGCCGTGGTGATCGACGGCGCGATACCGACACCCCATACCGTTTGACCGCCGATCGACGCCTCGACATACGCCGCGGCCTGCGCGTCCTCGCCGCCGCTCATCGCGTGCTCGGAGTAGTCCAGCACGGACACGTCGAAGTCGATGGTCGCCAGCGCGTCGACAAACGCGGCGAGCGGTCCGTTGCCTGAGCCGGTGATCTCGGTCTCGACGCCGTCGACCTTCACCGTCGCTGCGATCCTGGTGACGCCGTGGTCTTCTTCGGATGCGTCGACGCGCTGCTTCATCCGTTCCAGCGGCCGCACCGGCGCGATGTACTCATCGTTGAAGGCGTCCCACATCTCCTTCGAGGTGACCTCGCCGCCCTCTCCGTCGGTGATTTTCTGGATCACTCCGGAGAACTCGATCTGCAGCCGTCGCGGCAGCGCGAGGCCGTGGTCAGCCTTCATGATGTAGGCCACGCCGCCCTTGCCGGACTGCGAATTGACCCGGATCACGGCCTCGTAGGTGCGCCCGACGTCGCGCGGGTCGATCGGCAGATACGGCACCTGCCAGAGCATGTCGTCGACGTCGGAATCGGCGGCGTCCGCGGCGACCTTCATCGCGTCCAGGCCCTTGTTGATCGCGTCCTGGTGGCTGCCGGAGAATGCGGTGTACACCAGATCGCCACCGTAGGGGTGACGTTCGGGTACCGGCAGCTGGTTGCAGTACTCGACGGTGCGACGGATCTCGTCGATGTTGGAGAAGTCGATCTGCGGGTCGACGCCGCGGGAGAACTGGTTGAGTCCCAGCGTCACCAGGCAGACGTTCCCGGTCCGCTCGCCGTTGCCGAACAGGCAGCCCTCGATTCGGTCAGCTCCAGCCTGATAGCCCAATTCGGCTGCGGCGACCGCAGTTCCGCGGTCGTTGTGCGGGTGCAGGCTCAGGATGACGGAGTCGCGCCGGGCCAGGTTGCGGCTCATCCATTCGATCGAGTCGGCGTAGACGTTCGGTGTCGCCATCTCGACGGTGGCCGGAAGATTGAAGATGATCGGGTTGTCCGGAGTCGGCTGGATGATGTCGCCGACCGCGTCGCAGACCTGCTTGGCGTATTCGAGTTCGGTGCCGGTGTAGGACTCCGGCGAGTACTCGAAACGCCATTGCGTGCCAGGATATTTGGCGGCCTCCTCGACGCACTTGCGGGCACCGTCGGTCGCGATCGCCTGCACCGCGGCCCGGTCGGCTCGAAAAACAACGCGGCGCTGCAGGATTGACGTCGAGTTGTAGAAGTGCACGATCGCCCGGTGCACACCCTCGCAGGCCAGGAAGGTCCGTTCGATCAGCTCGGGGCGGCACTGGGTCAGCACTTGGATGGTCACGTCGTCGGGAATCGCGCCGTCGGTGATGATCTCGCGAACGAAGTCGAAGTCCGTCTGGCTGGCCGACGGGAAGCCGACCTCGATCTCCTTGTAGCCCATACGCACCAACAGGTCGAACATGCGGCGCTTGCGTGCCGGGCTCATCGGGTCGATCAGTGCCTGGTTGCCGTCACGCAGGTCCACCGCGCACCACAGCGGTGCTTTGTCGATGACGCGATCGGGCCAACTGCGGTCAGCCAGCCGGATCGGCTCGACCTCATCGGCGAAGGAACGGTAGCGGCTGACCGGCATCGACGATCCGCGTTGGGTGTTCCACGCGGGCTGGCCGTCACGGGGCGGTCCCGCCGGTTTATTGATGGTCCGACTGGAGGTGAATGCGTCGGGGGATTCGCCCGACGGTTTGGAGAAGCTAGTCACGGTGTTTGCTCCGGGGAATAAGGAGAGGCTGGTTGCCTCAAGATTCTTAGACCGGCGCATCGCGAACACCCGCGACAGGAAGCCGGTCTGGATCAGGCCCCGTCGCGGCGTCCGAGAAGGAGCACCCGCTGCACGCCCAGTACCTTACCGCGCTCGAGGCGTTACCCAAAACCTCCGGTGGCTACTTTGTCGCCGCGACAATGCGCACTGGGACGTCGATGTTCTCGTCGGTGTGGTAGCTCGCGCAGACGCGGTGGTAGCCGTCGGCGATCTGCATGGCCACCCCGGTACTGAGCTCACCGCGCACGACCAGGATGGGCGACAGGGGCTTGCCTTTCTTGATCTTCTTCAGATCAACCCGCACATGGGGGTCGTCCGTCGGCAGCAACGCCAGGCGTGATGCGCGCAGCAGATCCTTGGCCTTCTTGTACACGATCGGTGCGTTCTTCAGCGCCGCCACAATTTCGTTGATCTGCCCGGGCGTGGCGAGCAGCGCGAGATAATCGCCAGCCGCGGGATAGTCGCGATCGTCGGGTTCGTTTTTCCATCTGACGGGCATGGGGTCCTCCTGCAGTTGACGTGGGGCTGCTACGACGTTTTCCGTCTCTTCGTAATTCAGAGTGCGTTGACGATTTCTTGGAGTGCGCCAAACTGTGCAGCGCCGCGTCCGGGCACCATGTCGAGCAGCCGTGCTGGCCGGGCTGATCGTGGACTGGCTTGAGGTCGATGATCAACGTGACGAACCCGTTGGCGCCCAGGCATCGTGGCCCCCAGCGGTGCTCTTCCACCCCGATCACCCGTACACCGGCCAGCCGGTCCGGCCCGGCAGCAGCGATCAGGTCTGCGGTTTGCGCGCATCGCGATCGAGCTGACGGTATCCCAGGACACCCCGCGTTCGCCGGAGATCGCAGAGATCGGCTGCTGCGCGGTCAAATTAATCAAGGTTGCGATATCAAATATCCAGGTCGCCAGAAAGCAATGCTTGGTGAAATTCCTTGAAGCTATAGGTGCCATCTGGCAAAAGGTCAAAGACCCAGACCAGATCGAACCGCGCGTCGTCCCAGGTGCGCGTTTGAAGGATATTCCCTCCGGGGATGGCGGCCGCGATAGCGGGGATCAGCTCATGTTGCCAGGAAATCAGGGACGTACCGGGTTTTGTCAATGCATCCCGGCAGAGCTCGGCTTCCTGGCCTGCCAACCAATCCGCGTTAATGATGAGCTCCAGGCGTTTGGCTAATGGGGTCAGGGTTTGTTGGGGCCTGCGGCTGTTACTGCCGGCTTTGTCTGCTTTTTCAGGGTCGGATGCGTAGAGATGCTGAGGTACTGAAAGCCCGCGGGTTTGGGCAATTTCGGCAGAGCCGAACAAGAGGCTGATCGCCCCAGCGCGTTGCCAGCCGCGCACCGTCAGCGATTCTTCGCTTTTGACGCCGTCCGGCCTGACGCCGTGGTGTTTCCCTTTGCTATCGACATCAGGCTTTTCGGCATGGCGGATGATCATAATTCTTTGGGCTTTTGGCATATTTCTCCTCCAGTCGCGCCATGATTTCGGACCTCAGGCCGAAACACGCGGCGCCGCGGGGCAGAGCCGTTCACCCCTTACACCGACGGTGGGACTAGGGGCGCCGGCTCGCAACGTCGATCATCGATGCTCCACGCGCGAGTGTCAACGGCGAGTCGGCGCGCAGTGATCGACCGGGTTTGTGGCAGCCCGCCGACGCCACAGCAAACACCTTGGTGTTGCCCGACAGAGGGATTCGCATCCGAACCTTCGCCTGTTCCGTCCAGGCCGTATATGTACACACTCTATAGTCGTGGGAGCGGTTCGGCTCCGGCTGCGCCCACCGCCTGCCCATCCGAGCAGCCGACGCGAATCCGGTCCGCTCAGCGGACCGCGACCTTGCTGCTTCCGCCGCTATGGGGACGTAGTAAACACGATCACGTCGGATCACTCGCCGGGAAGGCAATGACATGACCACTGTCAAGCCTGAAACACAACAGGCACTTGATTCCCTTTATGCACTTGACAATGTTGTAACGATCAAGATTACGATGCCGCAAGCTGATTGGGATGCGGTGCGGAACGAGGAGCCCGCCGGTGGTAGGTGCAATTTTGACTGGAAAGGCGGCGACCGGTACACGTGGCGTGAGGCAACTTCGGTCGAGATATCTGGGACGAGCTTTCCCGCGCGGACCACGTTTACTCAGGTGGGCGTTAAAAAGAAATCGTTCTGCGGCTCAGTCAACAGCGACAAGCCGTGCCTGCACATTGACTTCGGCAAATTCAGCGACGCCAATGTCCCGGTGATCGGGGCCCTGATCGGGTCACGCTATGTGACGCTCAATAATTCGGTTCAGGATAATTCCTATATTCGGCAGCCGCTCGGCTACAAATTGCTCGGTATGGCCGGATTGCCCCATTCGCGTTGCAATTTTGCCCGATTGTTTGTGAATGGAGCGCCGGTTGGCCAAGGGGCGGCCGGCGTTAACAGTCCGGGTCTCTTTGTCAATGTCGAAGCGGTCATGAAGCCTTACATCAAGCGCAATTTCAATGGCAATATGAACGGCAATCTGTACGAAATTGCACACACGGATGATTTCGTCAGCGCGCGCTTGCCATTCATCGAGGCAGAGGACCTGTCCAAATTTGACAACAAGGCCGATTTGAAGTTCGCCGACGATCAGATCGCCGCGCATGGGGTGGCTGGGGCGAGCCAGATGCTGGATCTGGATGAGTTCATTAAAATCTATGCGATGGAGATTCTTCTGAAGAGCTGGGATGGTTATGCAAACAATACCAATAACACGTATATCTATAATGACGTGAATGCCGTCGCAGCACCTGGTGTGAACGACGTCAAATTCAAAATGATTCCGTGGGGTATTGACCAGATTTTGCAGCCCATTATGCCGGTAATTTTCAGAGTGGCCCCCAGTGGGTTGATCGCGAAACTCGTGCGCAACGACACCGCGCGTGGTGCGCAATTGATCGACCAGATTCGGAGTTATCGGGACACCGTGTTCAGCCGCGAGACCCAACAAACTGTGCTGAAACCAATGATCGATCAAATGGAGGCATTACTCGTAGGGTTTGGTGTGCCGAACGCGGTATCGGAGATTGCGGGAGTGCGGCAGCAATTACAGCTGACCGGATCGGGCGCCGGCGCGGTCACGGCCGTCGCCCGTACCCCCGAGCATCTGGATCTGTTCTGGGTGGGGCTGGACGGCTCGGTCGGCAGCAGCTGGTGGGACGCCGGCGCCAACAACGGCCGTTGGAACGCCGCGTTCGAGATCGCCCCCGCCGGATCGGCCGCCCAGGGCGCGGTCACGGCCGTTGCCCGTACCCCCGAGCATCTGGATGTGTTCTGGGTGGGGCTGGACGGCTCGGTCGGCAGCAGCTGGTGGGACGC
>NZ_DATNJW010000539.1:0-3927 GCF_035603715.1 Mycobacterium sp.
CGGGTTGTCCTCGTGGTGCTGATTGAACTGGTCGTCGAGTTGGCGATAGAGCGGATGGGATTCCCAGGTGTCGCGCGGCGGGCGCGGCTGCGGGAATTCGGCCAGCCACATGTGCAGACCCTGCGCCGCCGGGTCGGCGCCGAGGAGTCGATGCAGCGCCGTGGTGCCGGTCCGCACCAGCCCGGTGACGAAGATGGGCCGCTTAACGGCAACCTCAGCGTGTTGCGGGTACTGCTTCCACGCGGATTCCGACAACAGCCGGGCTACCAGCGCGCCGCGCAAAAAGAACCGATTCATCTTGCTGCCCAACACCGTAAGACCGGCTTCCTGCCGGTAGGAGTCCAGCAGCACACCCAGCGCTTCGCGGTAGTTGTCGTTGTCGACGCCGAAGTCGTCGAGCCCGGTCAGCTTGGTCGCCGAGGCATGAAGTTCGTCGACGGTCGCAATGTCGGTGCGTTCGGCCATCAGGTGTGGTACTCGCCGCAGTTGACGTCGAGCGTCTGCCCGCTGATGCCGCTGGACAGATCACTGGCCATGAACATGATCGCCGATGCCACTTCATCCTCGGTGGGCAGCCGCTTGAGGTCGGAGTTCGCCGCGGTGGCCTGATAGATCTGGTCTGCGGTGGTGCCGTACTTGCCCGCCTGGTGCTCGAAATAGGCCTGCAGCGTCTCGCCCCAGATATAGCCGGGTGCAACGGAATTGACGCGGATGCCCTTCTCGCCGAGTTCGGTGGCCAACGACTGCGACATCGACAACAACGCCGACTTGGCCATCTTGTACGCGCCATACTTCGCCTGTGAGTGCCGCAATACCATCGAGTTGACATTGACGACCGAACCATTCGACTGTTCCAGCGCCGGCGTGAAGGCCTGGATCAGACGCAACGCACCGAGCGCGCTGAGCTCGATCGCGTCGCGGATATGCTGGAAACTGGTGCCGGCCAGCGGTTTCATCGACGGCACCCGGAATGCGTTGTTGATCAACACATCGACCTTGCCGAAGTGTGCGGTGACGGACTCGACGAGCGCTGCGACGTCGTCATCATCGGTGATGTCCGCGCGCACCGCCAACGTGTTGTGTCCGGCGTCGTTGAGCTTAGCGGCGAGATCTTCCAAGCGTTCGACAGTTCGCGCCGCCAGCACCAACTCGGCGCCGTCGCGCGCACACCGATGCGCCAGCGTGGTGCCAAGGCCCGGGCCGACGCCGCTGATCACGATTACTTTTTTCTCGAGCATTCCGGTCACGGCTACCCCAACATCCTGGCTGCAATTTGCTGTTGGCGCAACGCGATTCGTGTACGCCAGTCGTCGTCAGAGATCTTATTGTGGTCAAAATGCGGCAATGAAGCCGGTAGTGCATCAACATCGACCAACTCGACGCTCGGGCCGTCGGCCTCGGTTAGTTGGCGCGACACCCGCTGCCAGCGGAACTGCAGGAAGCCGCGGCGGTGCCCCAGCGTTTCGACCCAGTTGGTGACGCCGGGATTCTGATCGGCGACCACGATGCGGACCTTGCCGTCCGGATCCTCCTGCGCCTGAGTGTTGTTCAGCGACGTCTGATGATTGATGTAGTCCAGCGAGATGTACCACATGCTGCCCAGCTGGAACCCGAGGTACGGCGCATCGGTCACCGGCAGCGTGATGATCAGAGCCTGATCGGGCCGCAGATCGAAATGTCCGACCGACGAATACTGCGTCGCCAAACCGCCGGGCGTAAGGCGCGGTGCGACCATGGTGTTCACCGGGATGTCCATATAGAACCACTGCGGAAATTGCAGCCAGGTCTTGATGCGGTTGACGAGTTGCTTTCCCGTTGTCGAGTAACGCTTTTCGATCGCGGCGCGGGTCAGTGGAGGCGGAGCGGTGCCGGCGGTGTCCGATCGCGAGATGGACAGTGTCCCCCGCCGGGCCGCCCAGTCGCCGTAGACCTCTCGGATCACCAACTGGCCTGGGCTGGCCGGCCGGACGTGCCATTGGAAGCTGCCGTCGGCGGCGATTTCGAGCTCGCGGTCGTCGAACGCCGCCTGGCTGACGGGTACGTTGTCGTCGGTGTATTCGCCGCCGAGCAGCTGGAAACTGAGATCCGTTGTGTTGCCGCGGACCCCGGTGACCGTGTAGTCGTGGTTAGGTTGCAACCGGCAGCCGAAGTAGAGGGTGTCCGGGTTGTCCAGGCCCATCTTCGTGAACGGACCGGTGCCCGAGAGCAACATCGGGTGATCGCGGTCGTAGTCGAACACCATGTGTTCGCAGGCCGCCACGCAACCGGCGAGGTACTGCAGCCCCTCGAGCAGGTCGGCTTCGGTCTCGATATGCGGTGCGGCGGCGACGAGTTCTTCGGCCTCGGCAATGGCGTCGATCAGCGGCTGGGAAAACACCACTCGACGCTAGAACGTGTTCTAGTTTTCGTCAATGGGCGAACATCTCCGCGTGTTGCCGCCGAGTTCAGTGACGACGCCGATTCACTAATCCGTGCACTGCTGGGACAGGTCAATCAGGTGTTGCCGCACATCCGGGTGCCGGCTCAGGTAGTCCATGACGTTCGGACCGCCACCCTCGGCTTGAGACTGCGACGAGAGGTGCTGTTTCACGTCGGGATGGCGGCTCAAGTACGAGTCGATGGACTGACCCACGGTCTGATCGCATGCAGCACTCGCCACCGGCAGTGCGATGATCGTCGCGACCGAAGCCGCCAGCAGCCCACCGGCGATCAATCCGCGGCCGGCCCAGTTGAATGTCGTGCTCATGGGGGTGAGGCTACTCGCGGCGGCTATGCGCAGCCTGTGCGAATGCTCAGACTAATGCGAGGTCGCGGCGCCATTTTCTTGCTCGCGCTTGATCTCCAGCGCGATGTCGATGAGCTGGTCTTCCTGACCGCCGATCAGCTTGCGCTGACCGGCCCGGTGCAGCAGTTGGTGGGCCGGAACGCCGTAGCGCTCGGATTGACGGACCGCGTGCTTGAGGAAGCTGGAGTACACCCCGGAATAACCCATGATCAATGCGTTGCGGTCCAGTAGGCATTCGGCCGGCATGGCCGGTGCGACGACCTCTTCGGCGGCGTCGGCGATGTCGAAGAAGTCGATCCCGGTCTTGACGCCGATCTTGTCGAAAACCCCGATCAGCGCCTCGACCGGCGCGTTCCCCGCACCCGCTCCGAACCGGCGGCAGGACCCGTCGATCTGCTTGGCGCCGGCCCGCACGGCCTCCACCGAGTTGGCCACACCCAGCCCGAGGTTCTCATGGCCGTGGAAACCCACCTGGGCGTCGTCGCCGAGTTCAGCGACCAACGCCGCGACCCGGTCGCTCACCCCGTCCAGGACCAGCGCCCCGGCCGAGTCGACGACGTAGACGCATTGGCAGCCGGCGTCGGCCATGATGCGGGCCTGTGCGGCCAGCTTCTCCGGGGGGATGGTGTGAGACATCATCAGGAAGCCGACCGTTTCCAGGCCCAGCTCGCGGGCCAGCCCGAAGTGCTGGATCGAGACGTCGGCCTCGGTGCAGTGGGTGGCGATCCGGCAGATCGAACCACCGTTGTTCTGCGCCTCCTTGATGTCCTCCTTGGTGCCGACGCCGGGCAGCATCAGGAAGGCGATCTTGGCTTCTTTGGCGGTGCCGGCGGCGAGCTTGATCAGCTCCTGCTCGGGTGTCTTGGAGAACCCGTAGTTGAAGCTCGAGCCGCCCAGCCCGTCGCCGTGAGTCACCTCGATGACCGGCACGCCGGCGTTATCGAGCGCGGCCACGATGGCGCCGACGTCGTCCTTGGTGAACTGATGGCGCTTGTGGTGCGAGCCGTCACGCAAGGAGGTGTCCGTCATCCGGACGTCCCAGATCGGGTTGAAGAAGATGTCGGTGGTCATGCTTGTGCTCCTTGGGCTGCCGCCGCCAGCGATTCCTTGGCGATTTCCTCGCCGACCTTGGTGGCCGCGGC
>NZ_DATNJW010000540.1:0-3803 GCF_035603715.1 Mycobacterium sp.
TGGCCGGCACCATCGCCTGCCACGGCTACACGGCCACCAAGTTCGCTGTGCGCGGTCTGACGAAATCCACTGCTCTGGAGTTGGGGCCCAGCGGAATTCGGGTCAACTCAATCCACCCGGGATTGATCAAGACACCGATGACCGAGTGGGTGCCCGACGACCTTTTCCAGACCGCACTGGGGCGTGCCGCCGAGCCCAGGGAAGTTTCCAGCCTCGTCATCTACCTGGCCAGCGACGAGTCCAGTTATTCGACTGGTTCGGAGTTCGTCGTAGACGGCGGGTGCACGGCAGGCTTGGGTCACAAGGACTTCTCCGCGGTCGAGACCGAGCAGCAGCCCGAGTGGGTCACGTAGGACGCGACTGATCGACGCTCAGACAGTGCGTTTACAACAAGCACATCATCTTCCCCGTGCCCGGCGCGCATCTGTCCGATCCGACAGACGTCGCGTCGATCGGAATGACCGCCCCGGACATGCCGGCACCGGCCGCTATCCTCGGCGCCGTCGCGGCACGGCCCGGACTGATGACCCGCGCTGACCTGCCGCTGCGCGGGCTTGCCGGCCGTTGTAAGCCCAGGTGCACGACCAATCGCGCGAGGACGTCCAACTGTCGGGAATGTTCACGGCGCACACGGAATTTTTGACAGCGACGTAACATTCCCGGAACCGAGTGTCCTTAATGTCAGCCGCACAACGGACTGACAATTCCGATGCGATGCATCGTGGCGATAGGGACTCAATTGAGCGGCAACGCAGTACGGCTGGCGGCAATCACCAACGTCGAGGCGTATGTGCCTCCCGCTATCAGCTTCGATCCGGGCGAGACGCCGGGCCAGGTATTCGGTTCCAGTGTCTTCACCAAAGCGGAGATGCAGGCACGGCTACCCAAAGCCGTATACAAGTCGATCGTGGCGACGATCGATAAGGGCGCCAAGCTGGACCCCGCGGTCGCCGACTCGGTCGCAGCCGCCATGAAGGACTGGGCGCTGGAGAAGGGCGCCACCCACTACGCCCACGTCTTCTACCCGATGACCGGCCTGACCGCCGAGAAGCACGACAGCTTCCTCGAGCCCGTCTCCGATGGCCAGACGCTGGCCGAATTCGCCGGCAAGACACTCATCCAGGGTGAGCCCGACGCCTCCAGCTTTCCTTCCGGTGGTCTGCGCAGCACCTTCGAGGCGCGCGGCTACACCGGCTGGGACGTCACCAGCCCGGCCTACATCCTGGAAAACCCGAATGGCAACACGCTGTGTATCCCGACGGTATTCGTCTCGATGACCGGTGAAGCGCTAGACTTCAAGACACCGCTCCTGCGCAGCCAGCAGGCCATGGGCGTGCACGCCGAGCGCGTCCTGAAGCTGTTCGGTCACAAGGACCTCAACCACGTCGTGTCATTCTGCGGCCCCGAGCAGGAGTACTTCCTGGTCGACCGGCACTTCTTCCTTGCGCGCCCGGACCTGATCAATGCCGGCCGCACCTTGTTCGGCACCAAGCCGCCGAAGGGCCAGGAGTTCGACGACCACTACTTCGGCGCGGTCCCGGAGCGTGTCCTCGGTTTCATGATGGACACCGAGCGGGAGCTGTTCAAACTCGGTATTCCCGCCAAGACCCGGCACAACGAGGTGGCCCCCGGCCAGTTCGAGCTGGCGCCGATGTTCGAGCGGGCCAACATCGCCTCCGACCACCAGCAGCTGACGATGACTGTCTTCAAGACGATCGCCAAAAAGCACGGTATGGAATGCCTATTCCACGAAAAGCCGTTCGCCGGGGTCAACGGGTCCGGAAAGCACGTCAACTTCTCGATGGGCAACTCAGAGCTGGGCTCGCTGTTGGTTCCGGGCGACACCCCGCACGAGAATGCGCAGTTCCTGGTGTTCTGCGCGGCTGTTATCCGGGCCGTGCACAAGTTCTCGGGGTTGCTGCGCGTCTCGGTCGCGTCGGCGACCAACGACCACCGCCTCGGTGCCAACGAAGCACCGCCCGCGATCATCTCGATCTTCCTTGGCGAACAACTCGCCGACGTGTTCGAGCAGATCGCGAAGGGTGCCGCGACCTCGTCAAAAGGTAAGGGCACCATGATCATCGGGGTCGACACCCTGCCGCCGCTGCCGACCGATCCGGGTGACCGCAACCGCACCAGCCCATTTGCGTTCACCGGCAACCGGTTCGAGTTCCGGGCGCCCGGTTCCGGGCAAACGGTTGCCGTGCCGTTGATCGTGCTCAACACGATCATGGCGGACTCGCTGGACTACATGGCCACCAAGCTGGAGACGTCTGTCAAAGACGGTGAGGACTTCGACAAGGCAGTGCAGACGCTGCTCACCGAGATCATCACCGAACATGGCGACGTGGTGTACAACGGCGACGGCTACTCGGAGAAGTGGCAAATCGAGGCGGCCGAGCGCGGCTTGCCGAACCTCAAGACCACGCTGGACGCCGTGCCGGAGCTGGTCAAACCCGAAGCGGTCGAACTCTTCGAGAAATACGGCGTGTTCAGCGAGCGCGAGTTGCACAGCCGCTACGAGGTGCGTTTGGAGCAGTACGCGCTGACGATCGCCGTCGAGGCCAAGCTCGCATTGGAGATCGGCTCGACGATCATCCTGCCGGCCGCGATCCGGTATCAGACCGAGCTCGCCCAGAACGTCGCCGCGCTGAAGGCCGCCGGCGTGGAAGCGAGCATCACTGCACTGGAGGCGGTTTCGGCTCCCATAGTGGATCTCGAAGCGGGCCTTGCAACGCTGAAAGCCGCGCTGTCCGACCATTCGGCGGAGTCGGTGCTCGATGAGGCCAAGCATGCACAACACGAGCTGCTGCCGGCGATGGACGCGATCCGATCGGCGGCCGATGCGCTGGAAGCCGTTGTGGCCGATGATCTGTGGCCGCTGCCCACCTATCAGGAGATGCTGTACATCCTCTAGAGCAGGAGTCGGGAGCGACTCACCTGTAGGCTGGAGCCAATTACTTGTGCCGTGGTTGAGTCCCCAGCCGATGGCGTACAACAAACGTTTCGTGGGACACCGGTCGACGGCAGTGCATGTCTCGGCGCGCAATTTCTGCGACAACGAAAGGGCGGCACACCCATGCCCTCATGGCGACACCACAAGGACGGCGGGCACGGGGTAGCGACGAGCACCGCGAGCCGTGAAGTCGGCGCACAGATCGACGTCGAGGTCACTGCTCCTACGACACTTGAATTTCAGGTAGCCGTCGCCCACCAGCCGGGCCTCGAGGTTCGCGAATCGCTGGCAATCACGTTCAACGGCAAGCCACTTCAGCCTCTCGAAATCATCGGGCCGCATGACACGCGGATCCATTCGGTCGACGTCGGCGAAGGAGCGGTGAGCCTGTCGTACTCGGCTACGGTTTCCGGCGAAGCCCAGCCCGCACCGGTCCGCGAGATCGACCTGGTCACCTATCTGCGTCCGAGCCGCTACGCCGAATCCGACAAATTCTTCGGATTCGCCGCGACCGAGTTCGGGCGATACGCCGACTCGGCGACGGTGCTCGAACGAGTCTCCTCGTGGGTAGGTACCCGCTTGGATTACGTTCCAGGATCCAGTGATCCGATCGACGGCGCCGCCGACACGCTGCTGGCGGGGGCCGGCGTGTGTCGCGATTACGCCCACTTGGTGATCGCCATGTTGCGGGCGCTGTACGTGCCCGCCCGCCTGGCGGCGGTGTACGCACCGGGGTGTGAACCGATGGACTTTCACGCGGTCGCCGAGGCGTTCGTCGAGGGGGAGTGGCGGGTCGTCGACGCGACATGCCTGGCTCCTCGGCAGTCGATGGTGCGCATCGCGACCG
>NZ_DATNJW010000541.1:0-6348 GCF_035603715.1 Mycobacterium sp.
GTCCACCCGATCAGGTGTTGGTCGGCTCCTTGCAGCGGCGCCAGGATCTGCGCTTGGTCGCTGGTGGCGCCGAACTCGGTCATGAAGGCCGGAATTCCCTGCGCCTCCGCGTAGGCCTCGGCATTGCCCACGATGCCGCTGACGCTCGGTATGCACCCCAGCGGCCCGAGGTTGAACTCGCAGTAGTCGTGGAACGACAGGACGGTGTTCGTGGCGTCGACATGGCCAAGATCGGTCGGTATGCCCGCGTTGGAAAGGACATTGGGTTCGAAGAAAATCGGTGTGCTCGGATCGACGGCCCGGATCGCGTCCGCCCCCTGGTCGTAGAAGGGCGTCAGCTGCTGACTGTCGAAGAACGGGTTGCCGAACAGGGTCGGCAGGAACGACGATATGCCCGGCGATGGTTCGTTTATGAGCTCGAATCCGGCCACGTTGGGGTCACCGTTGAAGGCATTGGCCACGTACTCCAACATCTGGCTGTAGTTGTTCTCCAGACCAATTCCGTTCGGGGCGTCGGCATTCGTCCAGAACGACTCCCATGCCTGCTGCTCCGCGGGATTGAAGAACTCGTTGTACGGGAAGGGCAGCGAGGGGTTGGCCAACCCGTCGGTCTGCACCGCCCAGTCGGGTGCCCCTTCGCCGCCGAACGCGGTGCTGTAGGCGTCCTGATGGAAGTCGATGATGCTGTAGATCCCGTGGTTGCCGAGGGTTTGAACGGTCTGCTCAATCGAGTTCAGGTAGGCGGTGTTGAACACGCCGGGGTCGGGCTCCAGGTCGGACCAGATCACGCCCACCCGGACTGCGTTGAAACCGTTTTCGGCCAGGA
Organism: Mycobacterium sp.; assembly: GCF_035603715.1. Classification (GTDB taxonomy): domain Bacteria; phylum Actinomycetota; class Actinomycetes; order Mycobacteriales; family Mycobacteriaceae; genus Mycobacterium. The sequence continues at coordinate 827 of NZ_DATNJW010000541.1, forward strand.
ACGCCGCGTCGTCGTCGTTGAACCCGCTGGCCAAGGGGTCACCGGGCGCAATCTTGTACACCTCGTTGAGCCCGTGCAGGGTGACAACTTGTCCGTCGCTGTTGGTCAGGAAGCCGCCGGAAGTCCCGAGCGGCAGCAGCGACCCGTCGGGGTCGGCCGCCTGGGTGAGACCCCCAGGCAGGGTTCCGAAGTCGCCGACGGCGCCGTGCTCGCCAAACACACCGGCATTGCCACCGGCTCCACCGAGGGCAGGCAGCCCCGCGGCGGTGGCGCCCGCACCGGCGTTGCCACCGTCGCCGCCAATGCCGAACAGTGAGCCGGCATCGCCACCGTCGCCGCCGGCGGCACCCGCACCTCCCAGTCCCCCTTCTCCGCCGTTGCCGAAGAAGCCGAGCGCGTCGCCGCCGGAGCCGCCCGCGACGCCGGGTTGATCGCTGTCCCAGCCGTTGCCGCCGTCACCGAGCCACAAACCGCCAACGCCGCCGTTGGGGTCCAACTGGCTGGTGCCGTCGGCGCCGTTGCCGATCAAGAACAGCCCGGACGCCGTGTTGAGGGCGTGGTCGACCTGCTCGCCGAACGAGCTGTTGATCCAGCTCTCCACGCCGGCGTGCAGCGGCTCGTAGATGTATTGCTGGAAAAGCTCTGTCGGAGATAATGTTTCGGCCCCTGACGCGCTCGCGGCGAGTGCCCCCTCGATCGCTTGGGAGCCGACTTCGGCAGAAGTTGCACTCGAGACGAGGTCGCTGATCAGGTCGCCGAGGCCGAAGTCGTCGGCGCGCGCGGTTGGTGGGCTGACCATCGCGACCCCGAACGCCGCAAAGACTGCACCGACACCGACTGCGCTACTACGCCGATTTGTCCTGAAGATCAATGCGACCTCCGCGCGCCTCGACCCCGATGTGAGCCAGCTCATAGTACCGAGCGGCTCTCACCCTATGTAAAGGCTTTTCTCAGATCGTTTTAAGTCGCCTCAGCCGCCGGTCGCTCCAAGCTGTCGGCGAAGACGTCGAGGTAGCGGCGCCGCTCAGCATCCCAACGCTCGGCCGGCGGCAGCGCGTAGGCGCCGTCGATGCCGGCCTTGGCAGCGGCGAACGCTGACCGGGGTCCGCCGACGAGGCGGCTCGCCCAGGCCGCAGCGGCGTCATACACGGCATCCGGAGCCACCATCTCGTCGATCAGGCCCAGCTCCAGGGCTTCTTCAGCGTCGAAGAACCGGCCGCTGTAGACCAGCTCCTTCGCGCGACTGGCCCCGACGGTGCGAGCCAACCGCGCCATGCCGTCGCCGCCGGGCACCAGGCCGGCCAGGATCTCCGTCGCACCGAACCGCACGTTGTCACCGCTCACCCGCCAGTCCGCGGCCAGCGCCAGCCCCAAGCCGGCGCCCAGCGCGTATCCGGTGATCGCGGCGACGGTCGGCTTGGGTATCGCGGCGACGGCGTCGACGGCGGCGCGGTGCACCCGCACCCAGCTGTCGACCTCCGACGTGGCCAGCGTCCGCAGCTGGGGAACGTCGTCGCCCGCGGAGAAGATCTCGTGGCCGCCGAAGAGGACGACGGCGGCGATGTCCTCGCGGTTGCCGATCTCGGCGGCGGCCCGCTCCATCTCCCGATAGACCTGCCGCGTCATGGCGTTGGTCGGCGGCCGCGACAGCGCCAAAGTCCCCACGCCAGGATGTTGGGTTCCCAGGCGGACGCTGACGAACTCGCTCAAATCCGCCACCCCAATCCGCCGGCTTTGCGGGCCCGGTGATACCGGTCGGAGTCGAAGAACTCGAAAATCCAGTTTTCGCCGTCGATTTCGACGTTCGGTTGCACCGTGACGATCTGCCGCTCGACGGCCAACACGTCGGCAACCGAGCGCCCGATCAGCGAGTCCAGCTGAGTCCAGGTCGGCGGCAGCAGAAAGCAGCGGCCGGCTTCGAATTCAGCGACGGCGGCCTGCGGCGTCGCCCACTGCGCCCGGTCGGACTCAGTGTTGTCGCCGTCGGCACGCTGACCTTCCGGCAGCACCCCGACGAAGAAGTAGGTGTCGTAGCGACGGGTGCGCTCGGCTTCGGGCGTCACCCAGTTGGCCCACGGCCGCAGCAGATCAGCTCGTAGCACCAGGTTTTCGCGGCTCAGGAAGTCGGCGAACGACAGCGTCCGGTCGGCCAGCGCCTGGCGGGATTCGCGGTACACCGATGCGTCGCTGACGATGCCATTCGGGTCGTCGGCCGGGCCGGCGAACAGCACACCGCACTCCTCGAAGGTCTCGCGCGCGGCGGCGCACACCAGTGCCTCGGCCAACGCGATGTCGGTGCCGAAACGCTGCGCCCACCACGACGGCGGCGGCCCGGCCCAGGCGATGTCGGCGTTTCGGTCGCGGTCGTCGACCCCGCCACCGGGGAATACGACTGTCCCGGCGGCGAATTCCATTCCTGCGTGCCGCCGCATCAAGAAGACCGCAATACCCTTGGCGGTCTCCCGCAGCAGCATGACCGTCGCGGCCGGCCGCACCGGCAACGGGACAAGCGGTTCGTCACTCACAAGCGCCTCCGATGGGCCGCGCGGCTACGAATGCGCCGGGCGAAGTAACGCCCGTCGATCACGTCGACTGCAATCGACTGGCCGAACGCCGCGGACAGATTGTCTCCGGTCAGCACGTCGGACAGCAAACCTGCCGCGACGATCTGTCCCTCGGCCAACAGCATGCAATGGCTGAAACCCGGCGGGATCTCTTCGACGTGATGGGTGACCAGGACCAGCGCCGGCGCGTCGGGATCGGCGGCCAAATCGGCAAGCCGCGATACCAGCTCCTCGCGCCCGCCCAGGTCGAGACCGGCTGCGGGTTCGTCGAGCAGCAGCAACTCGGGGTCGGTCATCAACGCCCGGGCGATCAGGATTCGCTTCCGCTCACCCTCCGACAGGGTTTCGTAGGTGCGGTCGGCCAGGTGCTCGGCGCCCAGGCTTTCCAGCATGTCGATCGCCCGGTGGTAGTCGACGTCCTCGTAGCGTTCCCGCCAGCGGCCCAGCACCGCGTAGCCGGCCGAGACGACCAGGTCGCGCACCACCTCGTTGCCCGGAATCCGTTGCGCCAGCGCCGAGGAACTCAAACCCACCCGCGAGCGGAGCTCGGACATGTCGACCCGGCCGAGGCGCTCCCCCAGCACGTAGGCGACCCCCGACGAGGGATGCTCGGCGGCCGCGGCGATACGCAGCAACGACGTCTTGCCGGCGCCATTGGCCCCGATGATCACCCAGCGTTCGTCGAGCTCGACCGACCAGGTCACCGGCCCGACCAGGGTGTGGCCGTCGCGTCGCAGCGACACATCGGTGAAGTCGATCAAGAGGTCGGGGTCGACTGCCTCGCTCCCGGTTTCGGCCACCCGCCCATCGTGCCGTACCGCGACGCCATGACGCCTGTCGGGTCGCGCCGCTACTCCGGTGGGATGTCGACGCGGCGCAGCACGCCGTCGAGCGCGTCCGCGGCCTCGATCTCGCCGCGCGTGACGCCGAGCAGAAACAGCACCGTATCCAGGTAGGGGTGGCTCAGCGACGCATCGGCGACTTCCCGCAGCGCGGGTTTCGCGTTGAACGCCACACCCAGGCCGGCCGCGGCCAGCATGTCGATGTCGTTGGCCCCGTCACCGACGGCGACAGTCTGCGCCATCGGCACGCCGACCTGATGAGCAAAGTCCCTGAGCGCCTTGGCTTTACCCGCGCGATCGACGATCTGACCGATGACCCGCCCGGTGAGCTTGCCGTCGATGACCTCGAGCTCGTTGGCGGCAACGAAGTCCAGCATCAGCTCGTGCGCCAACGGTTCGATGACCTGCCGGAATCCGCCGGAGACCACACCCACGTGGTAGCCCAGCCGGCGCAGCGTGCGGATTGTGGTCCGCGCGCCCGGGGTCAGCTCGACGGCTTCGGCGACCTCGTCGAGCACTTCGGCGGGCAGGCCCGCCAGCGTGCCGACCCGCTGATGCAGCGATTCGGCGAAATCGAGTTCACCGCGCATCGCGGCCTCAGTGATCGCGGCGACCGCGTCCAGCGCGCCCGCGCGGGCGGCGAGCATCTCGATGACTTCCTGCTGGATCAGCGTCGAGTCGACATCGAACACGATGAGCCGTTTGGCGCGCCGCGCGATGCTGTAGTCCTCCAGCGCCACGTCGACGCCGACGTCGGCGGCCACCCGGGTCAGCACCTCCTGCAGTTGCCCGCCGACGCCCTGCGGCACGGACACCCGCAATTCCAGGCCGGTGACCGGATAGTCCGAGACGCCGCGGATAAGGTCGATGTTGACGCCCAAGGCGGCCACCTCATGGGCAACCCTGCCGAACGCTTCGGCAGTGATCGGCCTGCCCAGCACCATGATCGTGTGCGTCGAGGGGTCCCGGATGACCGGCAGGTCGTTGCTGCGCTCGATGGTGACGTCGAGGCCGACGGCATGGATCGCCGCCGTGACCTGGTCGCGTAACGCTGTGTCTTCGTCCAGCGGCGCCGACACCAGCACACCAAGCGTCAGCCGGTTGCGGATCACCACCTGTTCGACGTTGAGCAGCTCAACCTCGTGCCCCGAAAGGACTTCGAAGAGCGCCGACGTCACGCCTGGCTTGTCGTGACCGGTGACGGTGATCAACGCCGACACCTTGCGGGGTGTACTCACCCCAAATTGCCCCCGCTAGAGGCCATTACGTGCGAACGCTGACGTCGTCGGCTCGGGTGACGTCGCCGTCCGTCGGACCGTGGGCCCGGCCCACGTGCGCCTCGGCGCGCAGTCGGTCCACCATGTGCGGGTAGTGCAGCTCGAATGCCGGCCGTTCCGAACGGATCCGGGGCAGCTCGGTGAAGTTGTGCCGGGGCGGCGGGCAACTGGTCGCCCACTCCAGCGAGTTGCCGTATCCCCATGGGTCGTCGACCGTGACCACCTCGCCGTAGCGCCAGCTTTTGAAGACGTTCCAGACGAACGGAATCATCGACACGCCAAGGATGAACGCGCCGATCGTCGACACGACGTTGTAGGGCTGGAACCCGTCGGTGGGCAGGTAATCGGCGTAGCGGCGCGGCATCCCGAGGTCGCCCAGCCAGTGCTGGATCAGGAACGTCGTGTGGAAACCGATGAACGTCAACCAGAAGTGCAGCTTACCCAGCCGCTCGTCGAGCAGTCGGCCGGTCATCTTCGGGAACCAGAAGTAGGTGCCGGCGAAGGTGGCGAACACGATGGTGCCGAACAGGACGTAGTGGAAGTGCGCGACGACGAAGTAGCTGTCGGTGACGTGGAAGTCCAGCGGCGGGCTGGCCAGCAGCACACCGGTCAGGCCACCCAACAGGAAGGTGATCATGAAGCCGATCGAGAACAGCATCGGCGTCTCGAACGTCAACTGCCCCTTCCACATCGTGCCCACCCAGTTGAAGAACTTGATCCCGGTCGGCACCGCGATCAGGTAGGTCATGAAGGAGAAGAACGGCAGCAGCACCGCGCCGGTGGCGAACATGTGGTGCGCCCACACCGCGACCGACAGCGCGGCGATCGACAGCGTCGCG
>NZ_DATNJW010000542.1:0-3811 GCF_035603715.1 Mycobacterium sp.
GCACGAATGATTTTCTTCGGCTGTTAACGCAGGCACAAGAAATGTTTCCGTACCGTTGCATGCAATCGTTCGATCGTTTCACAGGCTCAACAGATGTCAATAGCGGCTCGTTGGTCCGTGGGCAATGTCACTTCAGAGATCTGTTACTAAATCCCTTAATCGTTTGTACTACACTCCTTCGGAGCCTGGCCAGTGCTTTTGGCCACATACTACGATCACCGCAGGTCAGGAAGCCTTTTTAGGGGCGGAGCGACGACGTCCAGGGCGTCGGGAACCGCGCGGAAAGTCATCCGTTCACGCACGCCGTGGTAATCGCCGTCGAATTGGCTCGCCATGGGTGGATCGGCGCATGTCACCCGCACCCAATCCGCGTTGTCGTCGCGAACGACCTGGTCACCCTCGATCTTGGGCTGCTTGGAGAACATCTGTGCGACCAGCCTCAGGCTCGGCACGACCTTCAACCGGGTGACGCCGAAGACGCCCAGTCCGCCTTCGAAGCTGGTGCCGGGGTTGGTACACATCGGCCGATCGTCGGCGTAGGTCCACGGGCTGGAGTTGGACACGAAGACGAAGTAGACCCCGGAAATCGGCTTGCGCCCGGGCAATTCCACGGTCAGCCGCGGCTGCTTGCGGGAGTAGCCGACCGTCGCGCGCACCGCTGCGGTGATGTAGCGCGTCGGCGTGACTTTTTTGCCCTTCTCCCGCTGGGCCTCGACTTTGGCGACCGCCTCGGCGTCGACCCCCATGCCGGCGTTCAGCACGGCCCACTGCTCGCCGCAGTCGATCAGCCCGATCCGGCGCCAGTTCTTTTCCGGACCGTATTTGTCGAGCAGCCAGATGAGCTGGTTGGTGGCGTCGATGGGGCCCGGCGGGATGCCCAGCGAGCGTGCTGTCACATTCGCCGATCCACCGGGGACGATCGCCAACGCCGGTACGTGCCCGGTGGGCAGCTGCCCCGGTTTGCCGAGCAGGCCGTTGACCACGTTGCTCACCGTGCCGTCGCCGCCGTGCACGACGACGACATCAACGCCGTCCTGGACTGCGGCCTGGGCGATTTCGCCGCCATGGCCGCGGTGCCGGGTGTGCTCGACAGTCAAATCCAGGCGGCTTTTGAGTGCGCTCGCCAGCAGATCGCGGCCGGCCGTGGTGGTCGAGGTCGCGGTCGGGTTGACGATCAGCACGGCGCGCATGAGGCCAAAGCCTACGGGAGCGGCGACGTTACGCTGAGGCGGTGATCACCCGTCCTCCGGCCACAGTCCGCGGCGCGGGATTGATTGTTGCGGTTCAAGGCGCGGCAGGTCTGCTGGTCGCCGCGGTTCTGGTCATTCGGGCGATCGGCGGCGCGGATCAGCGGGTGGTCAACGGCTTCGGGACCGCAGTGTGGTTCGTCGTGGCCGGTGGTGCTGTGCTGGCTGCCGGTGGGGCCCTGCTCAACGGGAGGCGCTGGGGACGCGGGCTCGCCGTGTTCGCCGAGCTGTTGCTGTTGCCGGTGGCGTGGTATCTGACTGTGGGCTCGGACCGGGCGCTGTTCGGGATCCCGCTCGCTGCAGTGGCGTTGACGGCGTTGGCGTTGTTGTTCAGTCCGGCTACGTTGCGTTGGTTATCACCAGACGATCAGCCCGGTTCGGCCAGCGCGGCCAAGTCGGGACCGGACAGTCGGTAGGTGGTCCACTCGGTCTGCGGCGCAGCGCCGACGGCCCGATACAGCGCAATCGCGTCGGTGTTCCAGTTCAGCACCGCCCAGGCCAGCCGGGTGTAGTTGTTGTCGAGGCATTCTTGTGCGAGCGCCGCCAGCAGGCCGCGGGCTAACCCGAGACGGCGAAATCGACTCCGCACGTAGAGGTCTTCCAAGTAGATGCCCTCGATGCCGTCCCAGGTCGAGAAGTTGAGGAACCACAATGCCATCGCGGCGACTTCGCCGTCGACCTCTGCGACGTGCGCCCGTAGCGTCGGGTTCTCACCGAAAAGTGCTGTGCTGATTTGCGTCTCGACGACACTGCATTGATCGGCGGCGCGCTCGAAGCTGGCGAGGTCGTGGATCATCGCGGTGATCGCCCCGGCATCGGGTGGTGCGGCTCGACGGATGCGGACGGTCATGGTTGAACCCCCAGCGCGGTCAGGATGGTGATGAATTTTGTTGTGGTCTCGGCGACTTCGCCGTCGGGGTCGGATTCGGCGACGATGCCGCCACCGGCGTGGGCCAACGCGGTGCGACGGTCGGCGGCCAGTTGCGCGCCACGAATGGTGACCACCCAGCGTCCGTCGCCGGCGGCGTCGCACCAACCCACGGCGCCGGCGTAGAACCCGCGGTCGCCTTCCAGCGTGCTGATGAGTTGCGCGGCGGCGTCGGCGGGCACCCCGCCAACCGCAGGGGTGGGATGCAGGGCAAGCGTCAAATCGATTGCGGTGGTTGATGTGTCGCGCAGTCGTCCGGTGATCGGCGTGCTGAGGTGCCACAGCGCGGTGGTGCGGCTCAGCGTGGGCGCGGGGGAAAAAGTCAACTCGCTGCACAGCGGGCGCAGGGCCTCGGACATGGTGTCGATGACCAACTGATGCTCGTGGCGATCCTTGGCCGAATCGGCGAGCGCGGCCCCCGCGGCGGCGTCGGCTTCGGGGTCGGCGGCACGCGGTGCCGACCCGGCGAACGGCTGACACGTCACCCGGTCGCCGTCGCGCGCCACCAACAATTCCGGACTGGCACCAACGAGTGCCATGCCCGCATAGCGTTCGCCGGCCGCGGACAGGTCGACGAGGTAGCCGTAGGCGGCCGCGTCGTTGTCGGCCAACCGGCGCAGGATCATCCGGGCGTCCAGCGGGGCATCGGCGGCCAACCGCAGCGCGCGGGCGAGCACCACCTTCTGCAGCGTGCTGCCCGCGGCGGTCAGCACATCGCACGCCCGCCGAACCCGGTCGCGGTGCTCGTCTGGCGCGGGAATCGATCCGGCGACGTGTACCGCGGGCAGCGGTCCGGTTGGCCAGTCGGGTAGTTGATCAGCGTGGCGTACCGATCGCGGCGTCATCAGCGCCGTCGGCCCATTGGCGTCGAAAGGCAACGCGCCCAATACGATTGATGCTGAACCCGAACGCAATGCCGACTGCGCGCCGGCCACGTCGCGATAGCAGGCCTGCACGCCGTCGGCGATCAGCACACCGGCCGGCCCGCACAGCACAAACGGCGGCTCAGTCGTCATAGGGACGGGGCAGCCCCAGCGCGCTCAGCTGGCGGATCCCGTGTTCGAACCCGCCGACCGCGACCGAGGCGGGGCCCATGCCGAAGCGGCTGCCCTCGACGAGTGGCAGCTGCACCCAGCGGGTGATGACGGCGCGAGAAAAGTGGCCATGTCCCACGAACACCACGTCACGGGTCGCCATCAGCTCCAATGCCAAAGCCACGGCGCGGTCCGCGCGCTCGCTGACTTGCGCGACGGATTCGCCGTCCGGGCCGCCGTGCGTCCAGATCGACCAACTGGGATGGGATTTCTGAATCTCCGCGCTCGTCAGGCCCTCATAGGAGCCGTAATCCCACTCGGCGAGCAGCTCGGACTTTTCGTCGACGTTCAGGCCGGCCAGTTCAGCAGTCTCCACCGCACGCCGACGCGGGCTGCTGATCACCTTCGGATCGTCAAGGCGCAGGTCGGCCAGCGTCGGACCGGCGGCGACGGCCTGGGCACGACCGTTGTCGGTGAGGTCCAGATCGGTCGACCCGGTGTGCTGGCCGGACAGCGACCACTCGGTTTCCCCGTGGCGCAACAACACCAGCCGATGGCTCTCGACGCCCATGCTGACCGATTCTGCCTGACACACATAGCCA
>NZ_DATNJW010000543.1:0-21186 GCF_035603715.1 Mycobacterium sp.
GTCGAGCGCATGACCGCGCTATCGATGCGTTTGTCGCGGGGGCGGCCAAGCTCTGTCGTCATTACGAAACTCAGAGTAACATAAGTCGCCGTGACCGAAGCCGCTGCCACACCCGTGCATCTCGATGACCTGGCCGAGCCGTGCTTCAGCCCCCAGATCGACCAGATCCGCGAGTTGATGGCCACGATGGCGCCAGACTGCCCCCTGGACGCCGATGCGCTACACGCCAAAGCCACGGCCGAGACCGGGTTGGCCGACTTCGGTCCTGACGACTACCGGGAGCGTCTGGAGGTCTACCTGGCGGCGCTGCGCGAGATCGACGGCCTGCACGGCCCCGGGATCGTCAATTTCCACGCTCAGGTGCTGCAGTCGCTGAAGAATCGACTGCTACTCAACGATCTACTCGCGCGGCATCCCGAAATCCGGGATATCGAGTTGCTGCCGCCGGTCGTCATCGCGGGACTGCCGCGCACCGGCACCACCCATTTGCACAACCTGCTGGCAGCCGGCCCGACGTTCCGCACTATCCCGTACTGGGAAAGCGTCGAGCCTTTTCCGTTGCCCGCCGAGCTGGGGCTCGAGCCTGATCCGCGCAGGGCACGCATGGATGCCGCTGTCGAGTTCATGAACGCTGCGATGCCGCACTTTCCACTCATGCACGAGATGACTACCGATCACGTCCATGAAGAGATCCAGCTGCTGGCCAATGACTTCTCCACGATGCTCTTCGAGACGCTGGGTCACGTGCCGCGCTGGCGCGACTACTACTTGGCCCACGATCAGACCTCGTCCTACGAGCACCTGCGCCTGCAGTTGAAGGCCCTGGTATTCCTTCGAGGCGGCCGTCGGTGGCTGCTGAAGTCACCGCAGCACCTTGAGCAGCTGCCGGTGCTGGATGCCGTCTTCCCAGGCGTGGTTGTGGTGTGCACCCATCGCGACCCAGTGCCGGTGGTGCTGTCGATGCTGGCGATGCTGACCTATACCGCCCGGATGCATCGTTCTCCGGTACCCGTGCACGAGATCGCCGCGTCGTGGGCGGACCGCCTGCAACACATGCTCGACGCCCTCGTGCGCGACCGCGACGTCATCCCGCCGACGCGCGCGATCGACGTGCGCTTCGACGAGTTCATGTCCGACGAACTCGGGACCGCCGAACGAATCTACGAGCTTGCCGGCGAACCACTCACGGGGCCGGCCCGCGCCGCGATCGCCGATTACCTGGAACAACACCAGCGTGGACGGCTGGGCAGCATCGCGACGTCGGCCGATATGTTCGGACTCGACGAGCGCGACCTGCCCGACCGGTTCGCCCGCTATCGCGAGCGCTTCTTGGCCTGACGGCGCCTAAGCAGCGTCTGGGGGCGCGGGCGCTACGTTCTCCGGGGCACCAGCCGGGGCGGCGTCCGGAGCCGGCGGCGGGGGCGGGGCATCGGGAGCCGGGGGCGGAGCATCGGCCGGGGCGGCGTCCGGAGCCGGCGGCGCAGGGGCCACTATGTTCACCAGGACCGGAGCCGGGGCATCGCCTGGGGCGTCGCCGTCGACCGGCAGGTACATGTGGTGGCTGAACTGAGGCTGGTAGGCCCCACCGCCGCCAATGCGCACGCCACCGCCTTCGCCGCTGGAGACGGGAGTCCCGTCGGGCAGCGTCACCGCGGTGTGGCCGCCGTTCCAGCCGATCACGAGAGCGCCGGGCGCGGTCCCGTAGTGGAAGCCGCGCGCCAACAACGCTGACTCTTCATTGCCCGTATTGAACCGTCCGCTGAACGCCGGCCGGTCGGTCGCCACATTGGAAACCAAGGAGGCCAGACCCGAGCAGTCGGTTCCGGCGGCGGAGTAACCGTGGCTGTACGGCGTGCCTGACATTTGCTCAATCAGGCCCATAAGTGTCGCTAAAACAAACATGAACGGGGACGTTACAAACAAGATCAATAGTCAACCAAAATTTGTGCGCGCCATCACTTTTGCTATCAATAGATGACATAGGTTACATGCGCTTGCTAAAAGCCCTGCTAGATAAGGGTTTCCAAGGCGTCAATTTGCCCGTGCGAAATCGTGACCCGTCCTTGACTTTTCGCTGAGCAATGTCCCAGATGCAGCAACTTTAAGCCAAAAGCCCTGTTTAGCAAAGTGTTATCTATCGCTGTGAGCGAAATCTCGGTTAAGCACCTTGCTTAGGCCCATCTACGCAGGCCAGCGACGCGGTTCGCATTGACTATTCGTCAAGTTTCATGCAGGTTGCCGGACTGCGTTCTGCGCTTTGGTTATTGAGCAGGTGGCAATTGTCGCGGGCCGTCGGGCGCACGCAGCTCAGCAGGCCGGTCAGGATCGGCCAATTCGCGCTGCGTTTCCCGGCTTCCGGAAATCACCGAATGGTCTTTCGCCCGCCCCGTCGATGGACGCTGCGCCGAAAGCGCCTGGGCCGCAGCAGCGCCCGCATCTAGGTCGCTGCCGTCGCGATCGTCGGGCGAATGGACCGAGACCGACCTGTAGGCGGATGACGCGCCAGTGTCCTCCTCCGTTTCGACAGCGATCCTGTGAGTTCTTTTGAGCGAGAACGTGATTTCCTCGAACTCCTCGATGACTTGGCGCGCGGTGCGAAGCGGATGCGTTGACGTGTCGATCGCGCGGGCTACGAAATTCGGCACCAGCGGACGGATCCAGCGAGCCGCTGCTCTGGTGACATCGGGGATCGTTGGAATCGACTGTGTGGCGGGCATATCAGGCGGTTCGACAATTGCCGGTAAATTCCTCGCCTCGCTGACCTCAGCGTTCGCCGACGCGGGAGCGGCGAGACTCGCTGCATGCGCCTCGGCGGCGATCGGCAAATAGATGTCGTCGTCCACCGGTTCCGGGTCAGGTGTTGTGACCTCGATCGCGGCGTTCACCCGATGACGTAGCTGCGCGCGGTCGATTTCCGTCTGTGCCTCGACGGCCAGCCGGGCTTGTTCGAGTTGCTGTTCGGCCCAAAGGGTTTCGGCGGCCGCACGCACCTCCGCTCGCTTTACGGCGATCGCTGTATCGGCTACCAACTCGGCGCGCTCACGTTCGGCGCGGGCCTGAGCGTGGCGGTCATGGCTCGTGTCCCCGCGCCACCGTCGCAGGATCAGTGGCAATACGCCCAGGAATATGAAGAACCCGACCGTTAGCAAGCGCAGCGCCAGTGTGCCTGCGCCGGCCGACGTCAACTGCTGCATCGCGACCCAGCGCGATCCCAAACCTCGGTCCACGTCCGCGATCGCGCTCTGACGCGCTTCGTCGAGCGCCCGCTCGCCGTGGTTGATTTGGTCCTCCAGCCCGAGAACTCGCCGGTCGCGGGCCGCGACGGCTTGGTCAAGTTCTCGCTGAGAGTCTGCGAGAAGCTCATTGGCCGTTCGGGTTTCGGGTCCGGAACCGGGTACGCCGGTGATCCGGGTCTGCGGACACGCCGGAGTCGGATGGTATTCGCAGCGGGCGACGATAAGGGCCTCGTCACGGTGTGCACGGGCCGTGTCAACGGCCTGGTCGAGCGCGACGCGTGCCTCGCGCATCTGCTGCAGGTTGGTCGATTGTTGGACAACGGCGGGCGCCGAAGCGGCGTTGCGCGCGGCCTGTTGGTGAATCACGCGATCAATCGAGCCGGATAACAGCGCGAGCGCCGCGAATTCGCCGACGACCCCACCCAAAGCCATCACCAAGACCACCGCCAGCGCCGTCGCTCCGCGTCCGCCAGCACCGCGTGTCGGCCTAGTCGCGATCGCGCGAGCCGTCGCCCCCACTAATAGGGCGAATACCAAGGTGAACGGGACCACGACCAGCGCCGACACGTGCACCGTCGGGATCACAGCGAGGGTCGTCACCAACCAGGTCAATACGACATTGACCACCACAATCACGCCCGCGGCCGCGTGGGCGGACCGCTCGTGACGTTCGTTGAGTTCAAGACGGTCGCCTCCGCCCAGCCAGGTGAGCAGGGCCGACATCGACCAGCCTGGGGTTCGTGGCTCAGCAATTTGATGCGCGCACATCGGAGTCAGGTACCTCCAGAATCTGCCGACCAGAACGGGCACGGCCGTGGATATCGAATCTTTGGGTGGGGGTGTGGTGCGGTTCACATATGCAACCGAATGCCAATACCGGATCGCACCGGTGCGACGGCTGAATTCTCTCACATCTACCCCCGCGCAGACATCTACCGCCGTCGGGTCGCGTTCGCGAGGTTGCGGCGACCAAAATTGGCGGCGACAACTCAACTGCGGCCGATACGCCTGATCATTTTCACCGTTGCCTGCTCGATGATTTCGCGCCGTGCCTCCGGCGTTCGTTTGCGCTTGGACCGGCGCAGTGCCGAAGCGATAGTGACGCCCTGTTCGTACGCCGCAACGACACGTGGATCTACGTAGGAGCCCCGAGCCACCGCAGGGGTATTGCCTAGTTGATCCGCCACCGCTCGCATCACGGCCGCTTCTTCACGACGGCGTGCCGTCTTTGATTTCGGGTCACGCGCGATGGCAAAAGCCTCGGCGGCCAGCACGGTGCCATGCCAGGTCCGTATGTCTTTGACGCTGAATTCCTCGCCGACCAGCTCTCGAAACCGGGTATTGATGTCATCGGCGTGGACTTCGGACCAACCGTCGGATGCGCGATAAATGAGTAGCCGGTCACTGGTCGTATCGGCTCGGAGCAGCGACCGGACCGCCCCAATAACCAGAGGATCGTCTAACGAAACTGTGCGACGCACACCGCTTTTGGCCGGGTAATCGAATTCGACGGTATCGCTTCGCAATCGAACGTGATCACGCAGAAGTGTAGACAGTCCGTAGCTCCCGTTCTCCTCGACGTATTCCTCGCCACCGGCCCGGAAATAGCCTTGGTCGATCAGATGCTGCGCCAAGGCCAACACGCGATCTCGTCCCAGTCCGCGTCGCCGCAAGTCGACCAGCAGATCAAGCCGCCAGCCGGGCAGCTGTTTGGCCAGGCTTACCGCCCGGTCGAACTTCTCCTCGGATCTCTCGGTCTGCCAGCGCTCGTGGTAGAGGTACTGCCGGCGGCCGGCCACGTCGGTGCCGACTGCCTGGATATGTCCATTCGGGTGTGGCGAAATCCAGACGTCTTTCCATGCCGGCGGAATGACCAGCGCCTCGATGCGCGCCAACACCTCATCGTCGTCGACGCGATCCCGGTCATTGTCTAAGTAAGAAAAGCCACGGCCGCGACGGACACGACGAATTCCCGGGCCACCGACCGTACTCTTGCGCAGCCTCATTCGAACCGATCGCTAGGGCCGGACAGATGATCGGAGAAGCATGACACTCGTCCAGCTTCGTTGAACTTTCATCCGCACAGGTTTACCCAGCGACGGCATGCGGCTAACGCCTTGCGTGCCCGACACGATGGGATCAGCCGCAGTCTCGGAACGCCACGTGAGACGGTATTTACTTATGCAGGGCTTGGAGTACGTGAGCTACGAGACGTTTGGGCGGCGATTCTTCGAAGTGGCCGTGACCGAAGAGCGCGTCGGCGCGGCGTTCGCCGCGATCGCGGGCAACAACTTCGACATGCCCCCGATGGCTCAAGGTCCGGGCAAGATCGCCAAAGTGAGCGCCAGCGTGACCATCAAGCAACCGCAGGTCACCCGCAACGTCGACGACAGCATTACTTTTGACATTCACATCCCGCTGCTCATCGACCTGCTTGTCGACATCAGAATCGACAAGCAGCGCTTCACGGTCGACGGCGACATCGGGCTGAGCGCGACCGCGCGCGCGGCTGAGCCGCTGCTGCTGATTGTCGACGTCGCCAAGCCACGCCCATCGGACATCACTGTTCACGTGTCGTCGAAAAGTATTCGTGGGGAGTTGCTGCGCGTCGTCGCCGGCGTCGACGGGGAGATCCGGCGCTTCATCGCGCAATACGTCAACGACGAAATCGATACGCCCGAATCCCAAGCGGCACAAGTCATCGACGTGGCCGAGCAACTCGATCAGACCTGGAAAGGTATCTGATCTGGGGATCCGCGGTTTATCGAGCGGGCTTCCCAGGGTATGCAGGGCCAGCATGCGGCGGTATTCACATCACGGGAGAGCGAGATCACATGGCACAGGTGGATATCTCGACCTCGTCGAAGCTTGCGCCGGAATCCGCCTGGAAGCTGGCGTCAGACCTCAGCCGGTTCGGCGACTGGATGACGATATTCGGCGGCTGGCGCGGCGAGGTCCCCGAGGAGATCGAAAAAGGCACCTGTGTCTCGTCGCTCATCAAGGTCAAGGGATTCCGCAACGTCATCCACTGGACCGTCACGCAATACGACGAGCCGAAAGCGATCGAGTTATCCGGCCGTGGACGTGGCGGGATACAAATCACGGTTGGCATGAAGGTCACCGACGATCACCCGGGATCCACCTTTCATCTGACCGCCGACCTCGGCGGTGGTCTACTCAACGGGCCGTTGGGGCGCCTGGTGGCACGAATCATCAAGTCGGACGTCCGTAAGTCTGTCTGCAACTTGGCCGAGCTGGAGTAGCCAACGCCGCTACCCGACGTCGTGATGGGTCCTGCTCCAGTCCCGTTGTACCTGGCGGACTCGCCGCCCTTCCATGGTCAACCAGGCCAGCGCAGCACCGGCGCCAAGCAAGGCGACAATCGCGGCGCCAACTCCAAGGCTGACTTGCCGGACGGCGAAACCGGCCAGGCAGATCACAAAGGCCACCACGGCCACCGCGACGAAAACCAAACCCGGCGCCTTCGCTGTGTTCTTCATCGTCTCGCCGGCGAGGGGTTGCGTCGTCCGGTGATGGTCGATGGGATCGCTCGCGTCGTCTCCCATGGGTTACTCCTCCGGTCTCACTCGACTCACAAGCGTTCAGATGAGTTACCCGGATTTGCCAGCGAGAAAACTGCTTTGCAGCTAGCGGCCCCTCAGAAGTCGGTTTGTGGTTGCCGTCAGGTGGCAACATGGACACGGTGACGTCGGTCGTGATTGTGGGCAGTGGATTTACCGGTTTCGAGTGCGCGCGGCGGCTGGCCCGCCGACTGCGCAAAACCGATGTCGACATCACGATCATCTCGCCGGTGGACTACATGCTCTACACGCCGCTGCTGCCGGACGTGGCCGGAGGAGTGGTCGACGGACGATTCGTGACGATCCCGCTCGCGGGGAGCCTCCGTGGTGTACGCAAGATTCGCGGGCGCGTCGACAGTGTCGATTTAGCGCAGCACCGCCTGGAGTTCACCGACCTCGAGCAGCGCCCCCGTTCGTTGTCGTGGGACCGGCTGGTGTTGACGCCGGGATCGGTCACCCGCTTGTTCGATATCCCCGGATTAGCCCAGTACGCAAGGGGTTTGAAGTCGACGGCGGAGGCCCTCTACCTGCGTGACCACGTGCTGGAGCAATTGGAGTTGTCCACCGTGGACGAGGATGCCGAACTCGCGCGAGCTCGGCGCACCATCGTCGTGGTGGGCGCATCGTATTCCGGGACGGAGCTCATCCTGCAAATGCGCGCACTGGCCTACGCTGCGGCCAAGCAGATGAACTTCGACCCTGCCGAAGTGAAGTTCATACTGCTGGACCTCGCCGAGCAGGTGATGCCTGAAGTCGGCGAAAAGCTGGGGGCCCGCGCGAGGAAAGTGCTGCACCGACGCGGAGTTGATGTCCGATTGGGCTTGACGCTCAACGAGGTTCACCCGGACCACGTTGTACTCAGTGACAATTCGCGGGTTGACACCCACACGGTCGCATGGGTTACCGGGGTAACCGCCGCCCCGCTGATCCAGAAGCTGGGACTGCCGACCGAGAAGGGCCGGCTGAAAGTGCAGACCGATTTCGCGGTGCCCGGCCATCCCGACGTGTTCGCGGCCGGCGATGCAGCCGCGGTGCCGGACGTGACCCAACCGGGCAAGATCACTCCACCGACCGCCCAGCACGCGATCCGACAGGGAAAAGTGTTGGGCAACAACGTGGCCGCCAGCCTCGGGCGCGGGAAGAAACGAGAGTACAAGCACCATGACATGGGTTTGGTGGTCGACCTGGGGCCGCATCAGGCGGTGGCAAACCCGCTGAAGATCCAACTGTCGGGATTCCCGGCCAAATTCGTCACCCGCGCCTACCACTTGTATGCGATACCTCGCGGGGTCAACCGATGGGCTGTTGCGCTGGCGTATCTCACCGACGCGCTGTTCGCCCGTTCGATCGTCTCGCTGGGGCTCTCGACGCAAAGCGACGCCGCGTTCTCGACCAGCGAGGGTATTCCGCTACCGAAAATTAGCTGAGCCGCTGCACGGCAAGTTAGGTTCCTCCCATGAAGATCGTCGTGGCGGCCTATGGCAGCCGTGGCGATGTCGAGCCTGCTATCGCCGTCGGCGCGGAACTGCTCCGCCGAGGTCACGAGGTACGCATGGCTGCAACGGTGTCGCCGGATATGCGGGCGTACGTCGAGACGGCGGATCTTGTTTGGGTCCCGTATGGACGGGATTGGCAGGAACTCCTCGGTGACGAGGACTTCACCCGGATGCTGCAGAACCCAGCCGGCGCAATCCCACAAGCCGTCGAATACGTTGCTCAGGTCGTGGCGGAGAAGCATTCGACTTTGGCGTCTTTGACCGATGACGCCGACCTGTTGGTGGCGGGGATGACCGAGCAGGTGCCGGCCGCCAATGTCGCTGAGTACCGCAGTATTCCGCTGGCGGCGCTGCACTTCTTTCCGTCGCAGATCTTGCAGTCCGAATCTGCCCAGGGCGGCGCGACGACGCACACTGATCGCGCCCAGCGCAAGGCGCTCGGCTTGCCCGATGAACCGCGACCGGGCGAGCGACCGCTGGAGATCCAGGCGTACGAGGAGCTTTGCCTGCCCGCGTTGGCGGCTCAATGGGCGGCTGAAGACGATCGGCGGCCGTTCGTCGGAGCGCTGACGCTCCAATTACCCACCGACACCGACGACGAGGCGCTGTCGTGGATCGCTGCTGGACCGCCGCCCGTGTATTTCGGCTTCGGCAGCACCCCAATGGCCGCGCCGGCTGACACGATCGCCGTGATCGGCGCCGCGTGTTCGCGGGCGGGCGTTAGAGCCTTGATATGCATGGGCGCGAACGACTTCGGTGGTGTCCCGAATGCAGAGAACGTCAAAGTCGTGCGTGAGGTGAGTCATGCGGCCGTATTCCCGGCCTGCTGCGCGGTAGTGCACCACGGCGGCGCCGGCACGACGGCCGCCGGCCTGCGCGCCGGAACTCCGACGTTAATCCTCTGGAACGGGCTCGATCAGCCGATGTGGGCGGCGGCCATCGAATACCTCGAAGTCGGCTTTGGAAGAGGCTTTTCGGACAGCACCCTGGATTCGCTGACCGCCGACCTGCAGCAGATCCTCTGTCCGCAATACGCCGCGCAGGCCCGCACGGTGGCGTCGAAAATGAGTACGCCCGCCGAAAGCCTATCCAGGGCAGCTGATTTACTCGAAGACGTTGCCCGCCGGGGGACCAGAGGCTGATCGGCTCTCAGCCCGAAGACGCGCCTCGCACCTGCCGCACCTGCCGGTTGTCAATGGCGTCGATCGTCAACACGCGGCTGCAAATCCGCCAGTTCGTGTCGATGCACTGATATTCGTCGTCGTAGCGCAGGTGCCATGTCACGTCGCGGAGCTGATCCCCGTGCTGGATCCAGTGATGCGCAATGCAGGCGATGCGCCCGCGGGCAGTTCCGGGCCGGGGACCGGCGTCATAGACCTCGCCGACAACGGCGTGCTGGGTTCGGATTGTGGCAGCAACGGTAGCCGCCGCGTCTCTGATGGCCGCACGGCCACGGAACTGGCGTACCGGCTCCAACGTCGCCGGCGGGTCCGGCAGTGTCAGCTCCGCGTCTTCGGTGAAAAGATCTGCGACAGCATCGAATCGACGGTCATCGACATCCGCGGCGTAACGGTGTACGAGATCGGTGAGAGCCGCCCGGTCGAGCCCGCTGAGCGTCATGTCGACAGCGAAAGCCGTTGGGCGCAGGCCGACAGCTCGTCCTTGGCCTGCTCGAGATCGGTGGTCGGCGGCATGGCCAGCACCAGTCGACCGGCGCCTTGGGCGACCAATCGCTCAGCGCGTTCGGCGTCGACTTTGGTGACCGAATGACCCAGCGACACTTCGATATCTGCCGGGTCGCGTCCGGCGGCTGCCGCCTCGTCGCGCATCAGCCCCAGCAACGTCTCCAGCTGGGAGCCGGTGACTCCCAACGGCTGAAAGCCGTCGCCGAAGCGACCGGCCCGCCGAGCCGCTGCTTTACTGTGGCCGCCGATATGCACCGGAAGATGCTTCCCGGCAACTGGTTTGGGACTGCAAACGACATTCGCGAACTCGAAGAACTCGCCGTGATGAGTGACGCCGTTGAGCTGCGGATCCCACAACGCCCGCAGCACTGCCAACTGCTCATCGGCACGTCGACCACGGCTTTCGAACTCGGTGCCGCACGCCTCGATCTCTTCTCGCAGCCAGCCCACACCGACGCACAACCGAAGCCTTCCACCCGACAACGCGTCGACGGTCGCTGCACGTTTGGCCAGCACGACTGGATGATGGTTGGGCAGCACCAGAACTCCGGTGGCCAGCCCGAGCCGATTGGTGTGGGCAGCGAGAAACGCCAGCAGGTCAAGCGGATCGGGGACTGGGCAGTCGGAAGCCAATTCCACGCGGCCCGACGGGTCGTACGGATAGACGCTGTCGTAGCGAGTCGCCAGGACGGTGTGCTCGACCGCGATGATCGATTCGAAGCCGCATGCTTCAACGTGGCGGGCGAATGCCGCCATCCACCCCGGGTCTGCGGTAACACCGGCAGCGACGGGGGCGACGACGGCGAATTTGGCGGTCTTCATGGCAAATTGAAGCTAACAGGTGGTTTCGGCCGGGCGGGCGGCCGTCTGGGCTCGCATGGCCTCGGCAAGGGCGATCGCCCGGTGATCGGTGAACACGTCTTCGAGCAGGACCGGGCGGCCATCGGGACCACTCAACGGAACCCGCCAGTTGGGGTATTCGTCGGTGGTGCCCGGTTGGTTCTGCGTGCGCTGATCGCCAACAGCGTCGGTCAGGGCAAGGCCCAGCAGCCGCGACGGCGTCCGGCCCAAATACTTGTGGAGGGCGAGCACGGTCTCCTCGACGTCGGCGTGTTTCGACAGCAGGCCGACTCGACGCAACTCCGCCAGCCACGCCGCCCGCTCGGCTTCGGCGGCCGCAAGCTCTTGCTCGACCGGCCGGGTCAACAAACCCAGCGAATCCCTTAGTCGCACATGCTCGTTGGCGAGATAGCCGGCGGTCGGCGGTAGGTCGTGGGTGGTCACCGACGACAGGCAATATTCGCGCCAGCGCTCGGCCGGCAGCGGACCGCCTCCACCATCGCGGTCCAGTTCGAACCACAGAATCGACGTGCCGAGCACGCCGCGTCCCCGTAGATAGTCGCGCACCCACGGCTCAACGGTGCCCAGGTCCTCGCCAACCACCAGCGCCAAGGCCCGATAAGCCTCTAGCGCGACGATGCCGATCATCGCCTCGTGGTCATAGCGGATATAGGTGCCCTCGGTGGGGGCTTGGCCCTTCGGAATCCACCACAACCGGAACAAGCCGATGATGTGGTCGATGCGCACCCCGCCGGCGTGCCGCAACACGCTGCGGATCAAGGCGCGGAACGGTTGATACTCCAGCTCTTCGAGTCGGTCCGGGCGCCACGGCGGTTGCGACCAGTCCTGGCCTAGCTGGTTGAACTCGTCCGGTGGCGCACCGGCGGACACCCCGAGGGCCAACGCGTCCTGCAGCGCCCAGGAATCGGCGCCGTTGGGATGTACGCCGACGGCGAGGTCGTGCATGATCCCCAGCGACATTCCCGCGGAGACCGCCCGCGACTGCGCGGCGGCGAGTTGCTCGTCGAGCTGCCATTGCAGCCACCGATGGAAATCCACCGCCGCTCGATGCCCGGCCACAAACTCTGCGACGCCGTCAGCGCCGGGATGCTGCACAGACTCGGGCCACTCGTGCCAGTCGCCGCCGTACTTCTCGGCCAGTGCGCACCAGGTGGCGAAGTCGTCGAGCGCAACGCCCTCGCGGTCGCGGTATGCCGCATACGCCAGTTCGCGGCCGGCAGTTCGTGGAACCCGGTAGACGAGTTTCAGCGCCGCCCGCTTGGCCTCCCAGGCCGCGTCGCGGTCGATGGAGTCCAGCCCGGCCACCCGATGTTGCAAATCTCGCCGCAAACGCCGCACCCGGCTGCGTTTACGCAGGTCGGCGAATTCCGGAATGGCCTCGACGCGCAGATAGAGCGGGTTGACGAAGCGGCGCGACGTCGGCAGATATGGCGACGGCTCCATCGGAGAGGTCGGCTCCGCCGCGTGCAACGGATTGACCAGCACGTAACCGGCGCCGTAAACCGACGCCGACCAGACTGCAAGGTCAACGAGATCGGTGAGGTCGCCAACACCCCAGGACTGGCGGGACCGGACGCTATATAACTGCGTGGCCAACCCCCAGGTGCGACGAGCGCCGAGGCGCTCGGGCACGCCAAGCCACGCCGGCGTCACGATCACCGCGGCGCTGGACTCGTCCTCGCCCGAGCGCAGATACACCCGGTGATAGCCCAGCGGCAGGTCGTCGGGCAGCACGAAGCTCGCTTCGCCGATCCGGCGGCCGTCCAGGTCGAACGGTGGGGTGAAATTGTCGACCTGCCGTATCCCGGTGCGAACAGTCCCGCCTTCGAGCGCCACCCACACCTCGGCCGGCTGACCGTGGGTTACGTGCACCCAGAACGTGGTCTGCTTACCGGCCTGGCTCAGGATGGTCGGCGGCAGAGCGCGCGACCAGTGCGCGCGTTCGTGCGCAGTCCGCGCCGCGTTGCGTTCCGCCTCGTCAGCGGCGGGGATGCCGAGCGCTGCCAGCACTGCAATCAGGGTGCTTTCCGGGACGCCAACTCGGCGACCGCTCCAATCGTCGTACTCAGTGGCGATCCCGAATCGAGCCGCAAGTTCGACCAACGACGGCGCCAATCGGCTCATACCGACATCTTGCTTGTTGAGATGTCCCGGATGCGACCCGAGTGTTCACCTCGGCGTCGTTTGTTCTGTGAGCTGGGTTTGCTCCGGGCCGTACGATGCGCAGCGACGATTTCTTCTAATTCTTCCCACCTAATCAATGGCAGGTGACTGGCACTGTGGCGCAAACCACTACCGGCGTGTACGCAAATAGCGGCCGCGTCCAAACATTCGCCTGGCGAGGTCGCCTGGGGTGCCCTACCGTTATCCGTGTGAATCGTGGGACTACACAGCATTCAGGTGCTCGATCGGCTGGGAGTATGAGCAAATATGGCCGGTGACCAGCAGCGGGGTTCGGGCTACGGCCTCGGACTGTCTACCCGGACCCAGGTAACCGGTTACCAGTTCCTGGCCCGTCGTACCGCTATGGCGTTGACTCGCTGGCGGGTGCGGATGGAAATCGAACCCGGCCGGCGCCAGACGCTGGCCGTGGTGGCGTCGATATCGGCCGCCCTGGTGATCTGCCTGGGCGCCTTGCTGTACTCCTTCATCAGCCCCTCTGGGCAGCTGAACGACACACCGATCATCGCCGACCGTGATTCGGGCGCTCTGTATGTCCGAGTCGGCGACAAGCTGTATCCCGCGCTGAACCTGGCATCCGCGCGGCTGATCGCCGGGCGCGCGGACAACCCGCACAAGGTGCGGGGGAGCCAGATCGCCGAGCAGCCGCACGGCCCGCTGGTCGGCATCCCCGGCGCACCGTCCGAGTTCACCCCGACCACCCCGGCGACGTCGTCGTGGCTGGTGTGCGACTCGGTGACACCGATGGCCGGCATCGCTGCGCCGCCGGTGACGGTCACCGTCATCGACGGCACGCCCGACCTGTCGAACCGTCGCCACGTGCTGAATGGGTCCGAGGCCGTGGTGCTCAGGTACGAGAAGGACACCTACGTGGTGCGGCAGGGGCGCAGGTCGCGCATCGACTCGGCCAACCGCGCGGTGTTGCTGCCGCTGGGCTTGACCCCGGAGCACGTCAGCCAGGCGCACCCGATGAGCCGTGCGCTGTACGACTCGCTGCCCGTCGGCCCCGAGTTGACCGTGCCCAGAGTCCCGGGCGCCGGCCAACCCGCAGCGTTCACCAATGCACCCGGGCCGATCGGAACCGTGATCGTGACACCGCAAATCAGTGGGCCGCAACAGTATTCAGTGGTGCTGGCCGACGGGGTGCAGACGGTCAATTCGCTGGTCGCGCAGATCCTGCAGAACGCCGGCACCCCGGCAGGCAACTCGCCGGTGGTCGTGGCCCCCGCGTCGCTGGCGAGGATGCCGGTCGTCAACGGGCTGGACCTGTCGGCCTACCCGGACGCCCCGCTCAATCCGATCGACCTGAAAGAGAATCCCGCGACGTGCTGGTGGTGGCAGAAGACCGCCGGTGAGGAGCGCGCTCGTATCCAGGTGATCTCCGGGCCGACGATTCCGGTACCCAGCGGCTCGACCGACAAGGTCGTGTCGCTGGTCAAGGCGGACTCTTCCGGCCGCGAAGCAGATCACGTCTTCTTCGGACCGGAGTACGGCAACTGGGTCGTGGTCACTGGCAACGACCCGGGTTCGAGCACGTCCGAATCCCTGTGGTGGCTCACGAGTTCCGGTGCGCGCTTCGGCGTGGAGAACACTCGTGATTCCCGCTCCGCACTGGGGCTGACGGCCAAGCCGTCGCCGGCGCCATGGGTCGCATTGCGACTGCTGGCACCCGGTCCCGCACTATCTCGCGCCGATGCGTTGGTGCGTCACGACACCCTTCCAACCGATATGAACCCCGCAGAGTTAGTGGTACCCAAGTGAAGCAAGGTTTCGCACGCCCAACGCCCGAACGCGCGCCTGCCGTCAGGCCGGAGAACATCGTCCTTCCGACACCGCTGAGTGTCCCGCCGCCCGAAGGTAAGCCGTGGTGGCTGATCGTGGTCGGCGTCCTGGTGGTCGGCTTGCTGGTCGGCATGGTCGGTATGACCGTCGCCAACGGCTCGCGGATGTTCCTGGGTGCCGGTTCGATCTTCCCGATCTTCATGATCGGCGGCGTCGCCATGATGATGTTCGGTGGCCGTTTCGGTGGCCAGCAGCAGATGAGCCGGCCGAAGCTGGACGCGATGCGCGCCCAGTTCATGCTGATGCTGGACATGCTGCGGGAGACCGCGAACGAGTCGGCCGACAGCATGGACGCCAACTACCGCTGGTTCCACCCGGCGCCGACGACGCTGGCCGCCGCGGTGGGCTCACCCCGCATGTGGGAGCGCAAACCGGACGGCAAGGACCTCAACTTCGGCGTCGCCCGCATCGGGGTGGGCATGACCCGTCCCGAGGTGACCTGGGGCGAGCCGCAGAACATGCCGACGGACATCGAACTCGAGCCGGTCACGGGTAAGGCACTGCAGGAATTCGGTCGCTACCAGAGCGTCATCTACAACCTGCCGAAGATGGTGTCGCTGCTGGTTGAGCCGTGGTACGCCCTGGTCGGTAACCGCGAGCAGACGCTGGGCGCCATGCGCGCGCTCATCCTCCAGTTGGCCTTCTCACACGGGCCTGACCACCTGCAGATGATCGTGGTCACGTCCGACATGAGCAAGTGGGACTGGGTCAAGTGGCTGCCGCACTTCGGCGATCCACGCCGCCGCGACGCAGCCGGCAATATCCGGATGGTGTACGGATCGGTCCGTGAGTTCGCCGCCGACCAGGCCGAATTGTTCGCTGGGCGTGGGTCTTTCACGCCGCGGCACGCAAGCTCGTCGGCGGAGACACCGACCCCGCACCACGTGATCATCGCCGATGTCGACGACCCGCAGTGGGAGTACGTCATCAGCGTCGACGGTGTGGACGGCGTGACGTTCTTCGATCTGACCGGTTCCGCGCTGTGGACCGGTAATCCGGAGCGGGTGCTGAAGTTCACCAATGACATCGGTGTGATCGAGGCACTGCCCCGTGACCGCGACACCTGGATGGTGATCGACGACAACAAGTGGTTCTTTGCCCTCGCCGACCACGTGACCGAGTCCGAGGCCGAGCAGTTCGCGCAGCGGGTGGCCCGTTGGCGACTGGCCGAGGCGTACGAGGAGATCGGTCAGCGCGTCGCGCAGATCGGCGCCCGAGACATCTTGTCCTACTACGGGATCGAGGACCCGTCCGAGATCGACTTCGACGCGTTGTGGAGCAGTCGGCGCGACGCCCTGACGAGCCGCTCGCGGCTGCGGATCCCGTTCGGTAACCGATCGGACAACGGCGAGCTGCTGTTCCTGGACATGAAGTCCCTCGATGAGGGCGGCGACGGTCCGCACGGCGTCATGTCGGGAACCACCGGTTCCGGTAAGTCGACGCTGGTGCGTACCGTTCTCGAATCGTTGATGCTGGCGCATCCGCCAGACGAGCTGCAGTTCGTGCTGGCTGACCTCAAGGGTGGGTCCGCTGTCAAGCCGTTCGGCGGCGTTCCGCACGTGTCGCGCATCATCACCGACCTCGAAGAGGACCAGGCGCTGATGGAGCGCTTCCTGGACTCACTGTGGGGCGAGATCGCGCGACGCAAGGCGGTCTGCGACAACGCCGGTGTCGATGACGCCAAGGAATACAACGAGATGCGCTCCAGAATGCGGGCACGCGGCCAGGACATCCCGCCGCTGCCGATGCTGGTGGTCGTGATCGACGAGTTCTACGAGTGGTTCCGGATCATGCCGACAGCTGTCGACGTTCTGGACTCCATCGGCCGTCAGGGTCGTGCCTACTGGATCCACCTGATGATGGCCTCGCAGACGATCGAGAGCCGGGCCGAAAAGCTCATGGAGAACATGGGTTACCGGTTGGTGCTGAAGGCGCGTACCGCCGGTGCGGCGCAGGCCGCGGGTGTTCCCAACGCCGTTAACCTGCCCGCGCAGGCCGGTCTCGGGTACTTCCGCAAGAGCCTCGACGAGATTGTCCGCTTCCAGGCCGAATTCTTGTGGCGCGACTATCGTCGCGGTGTTTCGCTCGACGACGATGGGCCGGCCATGCTGACCCATTCCGTCGATTACATTCGGCCGCAACTGTTTACCACGGGCTTCACACCCATCGAGGTCAGTGTCACGGGACCGGATGACTTCGACGCGCTGACCAACGGCGACAGCGTCAACGGCGAGGCCTTCGGCGGTAACGGAGCCGGCGCACCCGAGGAAGAAGAGGAAGAGGAAGCGATCAGGACGCCGAAGGTCGGCACCGTGATCATCGATCAGCTCCGCCGGATCGACTTCCAGCCTTATCGGTTGTGGCAGCCGCCGCTGGACCGGCCGATTCCGATCGAGGAGCTGGTCAACCGCTTCCTCGACCGGCCTTGGCAGGAGCAGTACGGCACGTCGCTGGACCTGGTGTTCCCGGTCGGGGTCGTCGACCGGCCGTTCAAGCACGACCAGCCGCCGTGGACGGTGGACACCTCCGGGCCTGGTTCCAACGTCCTGATCCTGGGCGCTGGTGGGTCGGGTAAGACCACCGCGTTGCAGACGCTGATCACCTCGGCTGCGCTGACCCATACGCCCGAGCAGGTGCAGTTCTATGTGCTGGCCTACAGCAGCACCGCGCTGACGACCGTGGCCGCGTTGCCGCACGTCGGCGAGGTCGTCGGTCCGACCGATCCGTATGGCGTACGCCGCACGGTGGCGGAATTGCTTGCGCTGCTCCGTGAGCGCAAGCACACCTTCCTCGAGTACGACGTTCCGTCGATGGAGGTCTTCCGGCGGCGCAAGTTCCTCGGTGAGGCGGGCCGCGTGCCCAACGACGGTTTCGGCGACATCTTCCTGGTGATCGACAACTACCGGGCGCTCGCCGAAGAGAACGAGGTGCTCATCGAGCAGGTCAACCAGATCATCAACCAGGGGCCGTCATTCGGTATCCACGTGGTGGCCACGGCCGACCGCGAATCCGAGCTGCGGCCGCCGGTGCGAAGCGGGTTCGGATCCCGGATCGAGCTGCGTCTGGCTGCGGTCGAGGACGCCAAGCTGGTGCGCTCGCGGTTCGCCAAGGATGTTCCGGTCAAGCCGGGTCGCGGCATGGTCGCGGTGAACTACGTTCGGCTCGACAGCGATCCGCAATCGGGTCTGCACACGCTGGTCGCCCGGCCGGCACTGAGCGACACACCGGACAACGTGTTCGCGTCCGACAGTGTTGCGGCAGCGGTCAGTCAGGTGGCAGTCGGCCACGCACCGCCGGTGCGGCGGCTTCCCGCGAAGTTCGGCCTGGACCAGGTCCGGACGCTGGCGCAGGCAGATCGGCGCCAGAATGTCGGCGCCGGTGGAATCGCTTGGGCCATTAACGAATTGGACCTGCAGCCGGTCTACCTCAACTTCGCCGAGAACGCTCACCTGATGGTGACGGGTCGACGCGAGTGTGGCCGGACCACGACGCTGGCAACCATCATGGCCGAGATCGGGCGGGTGTATGAGCCGGGAGCCAGCATCGCTGCACCGACTTCGCGTCCGTCGGCACAGGTGTGGCTGGTCGACCCTCGTCGTCAACTGCTGACCACGCTGGGCACGGACTACGTCGAGAAGTTCGCCTACAACCTCGACGGCGTCGCAGCGATGATGAACGAGCTGGGTGACGTACTCGCCCGCCGTGAGCCACCGCCGGGCCTGTCGGCCGAAGAGCTGCTGTCCCGTGCCTGGTGGAGCGGGCCGGAGATCTTCCTGATCATCGACGACGTTCAGCAACTGCCGCCGGGCTTCGATTCGCCGCTGCAGAAGGCCGCGCCGTGGGTGACCAGGGCTGCCGATGTCGGCTTGCACGTGATCGTCACCCGTACCTTCGGTGGATGGTCGTCCGCGGGAAGCGACCCGATGCTGCGCGCGCTGGCCCAGGCCAACGCACCGTTGCTGGTCATGGACGCCGACCCGGACGAGGGCTTCATCCGGGGCAAGATGAAGGGTGGGCCGCTGCCCCGCGGTCGTGGCCTGCTGATGGCCGAGGACACCGGGGTGTTCGTCCAGGTTGCCGCCACGGAACTGCGTCGATAGCCGGATCTCTCAAAGGTCCCCTGCTCGCAAGAGCGGGGGATCTTTGCGTTTGGCGGGACTGATACCCGCAAGCGCTCCGCTGGCGGCGCGCTCGGTTTCGAGCGCTCGGCTAGTTGCGCGCTCGTCGGACCCTTCATAGCGGACGCATAGCTTCGGCATGTCAACGGCCCATCTTTCCTAGTTAACGTCTCTAACTAGTGACAGGTGAGGCCAGTTGGGAAGGGAGTGCCAGATGTCGTTTGTGAGCACGCGGCCAACCGAATTGACGGCGGCTGCGGAGAATCTGCAGGGCATCGGTTCGAGCCTGACGGCGCAGAACGCGGCCGCGGCAGCTCCGACCACCGGCGTGTTACCCGCTGCGGCCGACGAAGTGTCGGCGCTAACGGCTGTCCAATTCGCGACCCACGGCCAGATGTATCAGGCCATCAGCGCTCAGGCGGCGGCGATCCACGACATGTTCGTCAACACACTCGGCACCAGCGCCGGCTCCTACGCGGCCACCGAGGCCGCCAACGCAATCGCGGCCAGCTGAGGCGGACTCACATGCTGGATTTTGGTGCCTTACCGCCGGAGATCAACTCCGGACGGATGTACGCCGGTCCCGGGCCGTCCTCGATGCTGGCGGCCGCGGCAGCCTGGCAGTCGCTGGCTGAGGAGCTGACCTCGGCAGCGTCCGGGTACGGCTCGGTCGTCTCAACCCTCACCAGCGGGTCATGGACCGGCCCCAGTTCGATCTCGATGGCCGCAGCCGCCACCCCGTACGTCACGTGGCTGAGCGCCACCGGCGATCAGGCACAGCTGGCCGCCACGCAAGCCTCCGCGGCGGCCAACGCCTACGAAAGTGCCTTCGCCGCAACGGTTCCGCCGCCGATCATCGAGGCCAATCGAAGCCTGCTAGCGGCGCTCGTCGCGACGAATGTCCTCGGCCAGAACACCCCGGCGATCGCGGCAACCGAGGCGCTCTACGCCGAGATGTGGGCCCAGGATGCCACCGCGATGTATGGCTACGCCGGCGCCTCGGCAGCGGCGGCACAAGTCACCCCGTTCACTGCGGCGCCGCAGACCACCAACTCGAGCGGCCTGGTGAGCCAGTCCGTCGCCGCAGCCCAGTCCGCCGGCATGGCCGGGGGAACCGATCTCGATACGATCATGTCGTCTGGCCCGCAAGTCATTTCGGGAATGCCTCAAGCCCTGCAGAGCCTGGCGTCGCCGCAAGCCCTGACCGGCGTTGCGGCCACGGCGACCGATTCGTCGACGTCCTCGACATCGGCGACGTCGATCATGAACGAACTCAGCACACCGCTGAAGCTGGCATCGATGCCGATGAGCATGCTGTCCAAGCTGTTCACCGCGGGCAGTACGGCGACCGCCGCCAAAGCCGCGACGACGGCCGCCAACGAGCTGGGCGCCGCGAACGCGATCGGACTCACATCGAGTACCGGCGCCTTGGGCTCGGCCGGCATCGGCGCCGTCGGCTCGGGGGCTCCGGCACTCTCCGCGGGTATGGGCCACGCCACCTCGGTCGGCGCGCTGACGGTGCCATCTGCCTGGACCGGTGCGGCGCCGCCGATCACCGCCGCCGGAACGGCGATGCACGTCGCCGGCACCCCGGCCATCTCGGCGACGCCGGCAGGTACGCAATCGGCCATGCCGCCGATGATGCCGATCGCCAACATGGGCGGACGCGGGGGCGCGGAGGCACCGACGCGATTCGAGCTTCGTTCGACCGTGATTCCCTTCACGCCGGCCGCCGGATAGCTGCCCGCAGTGCGGCCACCGGGTGGCGCATAACCGAACGTCAACTGAACAACAGTTGATCGCGGATGAACACTGCTTGATGAGTTATGAATAGTCGGCATCGTCGTCGCGGATCGCGCGCGAGGCCATCTAATGTCTCAGCCAGCGACTGTTCAGTGATGGGCATCGGCGCTCAATGTTGTTGATGCTGCGGGTTACCGAGGAAAGAAAGCGCATTTCGTCTGTGGCCACATACCGCGTTCCGCACATCGATATCGATCCGGCGGTTATCCACCAGGACCCGCCGATTGCTGACCAGTTCATGACAGCGCCCCACGCCGCCGCTTGCATGCGGTGGGTGGCGGGGCAGACGCAAACTTGGCTCGCTGACGGAGGAATCTAGTGCTTGATTTCGGGCTGTTGCCGCCGGAGGTCAATTCAGGTCGGATGTATTCGGGTCCTGGACC
>NZ_DATNJW010000544.1:0-8256 GCF_035603715.1 Mycobacterium sp.
ATCCAGACCGCGGGCCCGCAACCTCAGGTCGGTGAGAAAGTCGACGTTGCCGCCCAGCACGATGTCGGTACCGCGGCCGGCCATGTTGGTGGCGACCGTGATGGCGCCGCGGCGGCCGGCCTCGGCGACGATGCCGGCTTCCTGCTCGTGGTACTTAGCGTTGAGCACGTTGTGCGGGATACGCCGCTTCTGGAATTGCCGCGACAGATACTCCGAGCGCTCCACGCTCGTCGTACCGATCAGCACCGGCTGACCCTTCTCGTAGCGTTCGCTGACATCGTCGACGACCGCGATGTACTTGGCTTCCTCGGTCTTGTAAATGAGGTCGGACTGGTCGGTGCGGACCATCGCCCGGTTCGTCGGGATCGGCACGACGCCGAGCTTGTAGATCTCGTGCAGTTCGGCGGCCTCGGTCTGCGCCGTACCGGTCATGCCGGAGAGCTTGTCGTAGAGCCGGAAGTAGTTCTGCAGGGTGATGGTGGCCAGCGTCTGGTTCTCGGCCTTGATCTCGACGCGCTCCTTGGCCTCGATGGCCTGATGCATGCCCTCGTTGTAGCGCCGGCCGACCAGCGTGCGGCCGGTGAACTCGTCGACGATGATCACCTCGCCGTCGCGGACGATGTAGTCCTTGTCGCGATTGAACAGCTCCTTGGCCTTCAGCGCGTTGTTCAAGTAGTTGACCAGCGGCGAGTTGGCCGCCTCGTAGAGGTTGTCGATGCCGAGCTGGTCTTCGACGAACTCCACGCCGAGCTCGTGCACACCGACGGTCCGCTTCCGCAGATCCACCTCGTAGTGGGTGTCTTTTTCCATCAGCGGCGCCAGCCGGGCGAATTCGGAATACCAATTCGAGGCTCCGTCGGCGGGCCCGGAGATGATCAGTGGGGTGCGGGCTTCGTCGATCAGAATCGAGTCGACCTCGTCGACGATGGCGAAGTTGTGGCCGCGCTGGACACACTCTTCCAGCGAATGGGCCATGTTGTCGCGCAGGTAGTCGAAGCCGAATTCGTTGTTGGTGCCGTAGGTGATGTCGGCCGCGTAGGCCACGCGCCGCTCGTCGGGCGTCATCTGCGACAGGATCACTCCGACGTCCAGGCCCAGGAAGCGGTGCACCCGGCCCATCCACTCACTGTCACGTTTGGCCAGGTAGTCGTTGACGGTGACGATGTGCACGCCGTCGCCGCCGATGCCGTTGAGATAGGCCGGCAACACCGACGTCAGGGTCTTGCCTTCACCGGTCTTCATCTCGGCGACGTTGCCGAAGTGCAGCGCCGCGCCACCCATCACCTGCACGTCGAAGTGCCGCTGGTCGAGTACCCGCCAAGCCGCCTCGCGGGCCACCGCGAACGCCTCGGGCAGCAGGTCGTCGAGGGTCTCCCCGTCGGCGTGCCGCTTCCTGAACTCCGCGGTCTTGGCCTGAAGTTCGGCGTCGGTCAGCTTCTCGATGTCGTCCGACAAGCTGTTGACGTACTCGGCCACACGCTTGAGGCGCTTGACCATGCGACCTTCGCCAAGTCGCAACAACTTATCCAGCACGGCTTAGTCCCCTAGGTCCTGTCGTAGATCAGACGTCTTCGGCGTCATCCATCCTAGGTGACGGCTCAGGTGGTACCCCCGGGCACGACGAGTCGACGCTCGCCGCGGCCCGGGTCGGATCGGCTCAGGAGAGTCGAATCAAACCGTAGTCGTAGGCGTGCCGGCGGTAGACCACCGAAGGCCGTTCGGTCTGTTTGTCGTAGAACAAGAAGAAGTCGTGGCCGACCAGCTCCATCTCGTAGAGGGCGTCATCCACCGACATCGGCTTGGCCTCGTGATCCTTGGTCCGCACCACTCGCCCGGGCTGGTGCTGCCCGTTGCCGCTGGGGTCGCCGAAGTGCGGGGCTTCGATGTCGTCGAGGTCCGGTTCGGGATTCGGTACGACGGCGGTCGCAGCGGCCAGCGAGACCGGGGTCTTGTCGCCGTAGTGGACTTTGCGGCGATCCTTCACGCGGCGCAGCCGGCCCTCGAGCTTGGCTACCGCGGACTCGAACGCGGCATAGAAACTGTCCGCGCACGCCTCGCCACGGACGACCGGGCCACGACCGCGAGCGGTGATCTCGACGTGCTGACAGGACTTGCGCTGGCGCCGGTTGCGTTCGTGGTCGAGTTCGACGTCGAAGAGGTAGACGGTTCGGTCGAGTCGCTCCAAGCGGGCGAGTTTCTGCGAGACGTAGACGCGGAAGTGGTCAGGGATCTCGACGTTGCGGCCTTTGACGACGACCTCGGCGCTTGCCATCGGTTCGTGTTCATCGGCGTCGACCGGAGGTTCAGCCAGAAGCTGCCCGGAATCCACGGTTTGTCTTGACATACTTGACAACTCGTTTCTCTCGCATTGCGCGCAGCTAAGCGCGCCCGGCTATGGGTACACGCGCCGACGGGGTTGTCAGAACTCAGTGGCCGCCCGCCGATGCAAGGTGTCGAACACTCACCCCCTACCGTTGACGGTGGCGCCTCAACCTGCGATTCAGATGCGCGGCCTTGAGGCGTTGTTGGTGCTTGTTCCCGACGGTAGACCGTCCACGGGCGGCATTGCCAGCATTTCGCCCGACCTGTTGCGAGTTCTTCACAAACACTCACGCCGCTGCTAACGCGAGCACAGCCGACACTCGCGCCCCGGCCCGGTGCAGCACCCGGACCGACTCGCGGGCGGTGGCGCCAGTGGTGACGATGTCGTCAACCAGCAGCACCTCGCCGCGCGGCGGCAGACGCTGTCGGGTCAGTAGCACGCGTCCGGCGACGTTGCGTTCACGTGCGGCGCTGGTCAACCCCGCCGAGTCGCGGGCCAACACCGTCATGCGCAGCGCCCGCACGACGGTGATGTCGGGATGACCCGCGGTCGCCAGGGTGGCGAGATGTGTCACCGGGTCGCCACCGCGATGACGGGCCGACCAGCCGCGGGTCGGCGCCGGGACGACGGTCAGTGGAACATCGAGCAGACCCCACCGAAGTAAGCGGTGCACGCCGAGAGCCAGCGACCGCGCCAGCGGCGCCCGCAGATCGGCCCGGCCGCGGTCTTTCATCGCGAGGATCGCCCGCCGCCGCGCGCCCGCGTAGCGGCCGAGCGCGAACACCGGGACTCCCGGATCGATGCGTGGGGTGACAACGCGTGGCGCGTCGAGACCGATCGCGAGTTCGTCGGCACAGGCCGCACACCATCGCGTCGACGGCTCCCCGCAGCCGCCGCATTCCAGCGGCAGAACCAGATCCAGCACAGCGTCAGTGTGACGACACGGACCGACAACTACACGGTGGGGCCAGGGTGCCCCACCGTGTAGACGCCCCCTATCAGGGCATTAAAGCCGAGAGGTCGAAGAAATTGGCGAATTCCGCACCGATGTCGGTAACGACCACGTTGAAGTCCGCCGGCAGCGCCGCGAGATCAGCGTCGATCACTCCCAGTTGGTCGGTCAAACCAGTCAAACCGGTCAGATCACCGGCCTGGTCAGCCGCGACGAACGTTTGGTCGGCGGTGAGAATCCCCTGGAATGCATCGGCAAGTTGCGTATCGGCGCCGGCCACGTCCGCTTGTTCAGCTGCGGGCAAGCCCGATTGCAGTGACTCTACCGAGTCAAGCAGCGACGTTGCTTCCTCGGTTTGCAACGACTCCTGACCGGTCAGAAGCGAGAGTTCCTCGGCGTCGAGCGACGCCGTAGGGGCTCCGTCCAGCACCTGGGTGGCTTGGGTCAAGTCCGCCCCGGCTTGACCCAGAATGTCGCTGCCGGTGTCGGCGTGCGCGTGAGCGGCCTCGGAAAGGCCGAGCATCGCGGCGGCCGCGATGGCGCCGGCGCCCATGCCGAGGGCGATGCGCCAGGGGCGCCGATGGCGAACACGTTGGTTGGCTTGACTATTCATGCGAACTCCGATTCTTCTTAGTCCCAAACATGCTGGGAGCGTTGACTACTCGACCAACGCTAAGGAGGATGGGAGTCGCTTACTAGCCGCAGTGCGCGAGCTTCTGGCCGGTTTGCGCGGCTAGGCCGTCCGGCGCAACGTCTTAACTGGCGGCTCGCGGTAGCGGGCCGCGTGGGCCGCGGCGAACCGGCCGAGATTGGTGAAACCCCAACGGTATGCGACCGACGCGACAGTCACAATCGACGGGTCGGAGTCGAGCAGGTGCTCGTGTGCGCGGCGCAGCCGCACCTCACGCAGATACGCCATTGGTGTCGTGTCGAGGTGACGCTTGAAACCCTGTTGCAGGGAACGGACACTGACCTGGCTGCGAGCGGCGATCGACGACAGCGTGAGGGGCAGATGGGCTTCCGCTTCGATGACGTCGATTGCGGCGCGAACCGCGCGAGGCGGCGTCGAAACATCGCATCCCAAGAGGGCGTCGCGCTGCGAATGTTCTGCGGCCACAAGGAATCCGCGTATCAGGGTGTCGACGAACGGCATTCCGACCAGTGGTTGATGAATCAAGCCGCCAGGATGGAAAACCTGCTCCGCGAACCACACCAGCATGTCGATCCAGCTTCGGGCCGATGGGGTGTGAATTGGCAAGAGCGGTTCAAAATCGGGTTGCGACGTCAGCTGGCGGCCCAGCCCATCGCTGAGGGCGTCCTCAACGGCGTGACGTTTCATCTTGAACAGGAGTATTTCGGTGCTCGCGTCCCAATGCAGCGCCGAAACGCCCTCGGGCGCATACACAGCCGCTGTGCCGGCGCGGCCACCGGCCGGCAACCCGCGGTGCGCTCCGTCCGCCCGGCCCGACCGCACCAGAAACACCCGATACGTGCTGCACTCCTCACCGCAATCGATCGACGTGTCGGCATCGAAGATGGCGTCCTGAAGGCTCACCGGTCCCATACGACCGCCGCGCTGAGTCATTGAAAACGCGTTCGGATCAGTCAGCAGGTTCAGGTGCGGTCGGTCACAGCCGCATAGCTCGACGAAGTGGTCGAATTCCTTCACCGGGATCCAGACATGCGGATCCTCGGTACCCGCAATCGGTTGTTCCATCACGACGTGGCCCTCTCACCGTCCCCCGGTTACCTCTACTACGATCCGATGAGCGAGCTGGTTCAGGTGACGTCCGCCACGGTCGTCCCGCCGGGCGAATCGTCCAACCACCCATCTTCGGCCCCGTGCCAGCGTCCCACGCTGAGCCGGGCTTTACGCTGCTGATCAGCTGTGAGACTCGTTTGAACTAACTGGGCAACGACCATCGAAGATGGTTTATTCCGAGCGCGTGGGTTGGCTTGCTGGAATTACTTGAGCCGCTGGACACCAGCCTGTAAAGGCAGTCTCGCGACGGACAGCCGCACCATGAAACTCAGTATCGAAATCTCTAAAATCATTTCACGACAACGGGTTTAGATGAGCCGAAAGCGCCTGGGAGTCGATGACCACTACGCTGTCGTCGTCTAAACGGATCCAGCCCTGATTCTCGAGATTGCCCAACGTATTACGAACCAACTCTGGCGAGACGCCGACAAGGCGGGCAAAGTCTTCCATCGTCATCTCGTGCACGATCCGTACCACTTCGCCTTCCTGCCGACCGAACCGTCGTTTCAACAACGACAGTCGGCTCGCGACGCGGCCTCGAATATCGGCGGAGGCGAAGTCTGTGAGGGCGTCCGTCATCTCTTTCGCCCGCCGTGCGAACAGGCGAAGCGTTCGGGCACTCAACTCCGGGCACTCGGCCATCCAGCTGAGCAACTGCCCGCGGTCAATCGGCACCGCCAGAACTTCGGTGAGCGCCGTTAATCGGGTTTCGCGCGCTACCGGCTCGAAAAGCGATACCACGCCGAAGATTTCGTTGCTGCCCAGGACGGCCAGCAGGAGTTCACAGCCGCCCTGCCGGCGGATTGACGCTTTCACTTTGCCGGAGATGATCACATAAAGACGACCGCCGTCATCGCCGCCGGAGGCGATGACGTGCCCGGCCGGGAAGCGCACCGGCTTCAGCTGCCTGCACCACCGAGTGAGTGCGGCTGGATCGGACTTACTGACGATTCCCGATGAAACCAGTGCCCGTCGCACGTCGATAGGCCGTGGGGGCGTTGCCGCGGGGACCTTGCTGATCACGCCGTCAACGCTAGGCAGCTCAGGGAGAACCGGCTAGCCGCCGCGCGCAGCGCTGTGGCCGGATAACGCACGTCAGCCGGGCATCACCGGAATCGCCCCACCCGCCATGAACGGCGGGACGTCGAGCCAGCCCTGCACCCCCTCGGCGCCCGAGATCGACAGCTGCATCACCCCGCGTGGGTCGGCGACGTACACCGTCGACGGGTTGGCCGCGATCACCCCAACCGGCTGTTGCAGATTAGCGCTCGGTGCATCGGAATTCACCCCGTCGATGTTGACGTAGGACACCGGGTGCTCGGCGTCGTTGCGGCTCACTGCGATGTCTTCGTCAGTGCGCCACGACAACGACACCACCGAAGAGCCCAACCCGAACCCGAGCCGCCGCGGATAGGCCAACGCGAATTGGCCGGCCTGCGTCTGCTCGACGCTGGCGCAGATCACCTGGCCATTGATCACCATCGCGGCGCGGGTGCCGTCGCGGGACAGTTGCAACTCGGCGATCACTCCGGGGAAGCGGCTGGACACCGCGGCCGAGTCGACCGGCAGCCGCGCCGGCTGCCCCGAGGCGGTCTCCTGAATCGCGCGCAGCACGGTGTTGCCGTCGGCCACCACCCACACGGCGTCGTCCAGCGACCACGTCGGCCGTGAAAGGGTATGTCCGTCAGCGGCTTCGGCCGCCTCGCCGCCGAGGTCGCCGATCCACAACGACGACGCCATGTCCGGGGCGCCGGGGCGAAGCGTCACTACCGAGGCCACCTGATGTCCGTTGCGGGACAGCGTGGCCGAGGTCTGGTCGGTGGTCCGCCCGAAGGCCCCCGGCACCGGGTCGGAGCGCTGGCCGTCCAGCGCCACCACTCGGCCACCGATCAGCGCGTGCACGCCGGCTGCCGCACCCTCGGCCACACCCGGGTCGGTGGCCGCGACGTCGGTGGTATTCCACCCGTCGGCGAAGCGTTCGTCGAGCGAGGCACCGTCGGCCCTGATCACGTAGGGGCCCTTGATGTCTGCCCGGGCTAGTGTCCAAATGATCTGTGCGGCAACCAATTGCCGACTGCGCGGATCCGCAACCGTCAGCAATTCCAGGTCGATCCGGGCTCCGCCGTAGCCTCGGCCGACGCCGCTCTTGCCGCCGTCGGCGCGCGTCACCGGTCCGCGCAGCCGCACCGGTGGTGTCAGCATGTTGTGCACGCTCTTGGCCATCTCCGGGCGCGGGCCCGCGATCAACTTGGAGACCAGCTCGGTGGCCAGCTGATCGCGGTCGGACACTGCGACATAGCGCGGATCCGGCACCACCGTCTTGCCGGTCGGGTCGGAGAAGTACAGCGTGTTGCGCTTGTAGGTGGCCTGGAACTGCTGCCAGTCCAGGAATACCCCGTTGGGCAGCTTGTCGATGCGCCAGCCGCCCGGCGTCTTGACCAACTCGATCGGACCGGGATCGGGCAACTGCCCTTCGGCCGTCTCGAACACGCCCATGTCGGACAGCGAACCGAGCTTGTCGGCGCGCATCATGACCGAAACCCGTTCGGTGCTATGGGTTTCGACGAAAACCACGTGGTCGATCAACAGCGCACTACCGGCGTCGTCCCACGCATCGGACGCCGACCGAGTCAAGAACTGTCGCGCCGCGAGGTGCCGGTTGGCCGGATCAGCAGTGGCTTTGAGGAATTCGCGCAGCAGCACATCGGGGTCCATGCCGGGTGTCGGCTTGGGCAGGTTCGCCGGTGCCGGACGCTCGACGGTGCCGATGGCCTGTGGCGCCGATGCGCTCGGCACACCCGCGCAGCCCGCCAGCACGACGGCCGCGACGAGCAGGGGGCCCAATCGCCGCATCACGCTCCGCGCTCCGCGTGTTCGCGCTGCCGGACTTTGCCGTCTTTGCGATCGGGGGCAATGGGTTTCATCGGCAGCGGGCTGGTGGTGACCTTGTGCCCGCGCACCAGAGGCAGGGTGAGCCGGAAGCAGGCGCCGTTACCCGGTTCACCCCACGCCTCGAGCCGGCCCTGGTGCAGCCGGGCGTCCTCGATGCTGATAGCCAAGCCCAGACCGGTGCCGCCCGAACGGCGCACGCGCGAAGGGTCCGACCGCCAGAACCGGCTGAACACCAGCTTCGCCTCGCCCGGGCGCAGCCCGACGCCGTAGTCGCGGACGGTGACCGCGACGGTGTCTTCGTCGTAGCCCATCCGGATCCGGACCGGC
>NZ_DATNJW010000545.1:0-3239 GCF_035603715.1 Mycobacterium sp.
AAGCACTGGGTTGAAGGCGGGGTGGATCAATGAGTCCAGATCCGAATATTTCGCGGCGTGTCAACGAATTCACTTGCAGGAGTGTGGTATTCACGCGCCCGTGTTACCCCATGCGACCTTTCGAAAGGACTACCGATGCCATTCGTCACGACCCAACCGGAGGCGCTGGCGGACACCGCCGCCAACTTGGCAGGCGTCGGCGCCACGATGAGTGCACAGAACTCCGCCGCCGCGGCGCCGACGACCGGCGTGCTTCCAGCCGCCGCCGATGAGGTATCGGCGCTCACGGCTACCCAGTTCGCCGTTCATGCGCAGATGTATCAGGCGATCAGCGCCCAAGCTGAGGCAATTCATCAGCAGTTCGTCAGCACACTCGGAATGAGTGCGACGTCATATGAGGCCACCGAAGCCGCTAACGCTTTAGCGACCAGTTAAGACAGGACACCACAATGGATTTCGCGACGTTACCACCGGAAATCAACTCCGCAAGAATGTACGCCGGCCCCGGGCCGGGACCGATGTTGGCAGCGGCCTCGGCGTGGGACGGGCTGGCCGCCGAACTTCAATCGACCGCAGCGTCCTACCGGGCGGCGATCTCGGAGCTGACCGGTGGGCCGTGGCTCGGCTCGTCCTCGGCGTCGATGGCGGCGGCGGCCACGCCGTATCTGGACTGGGTGACCACGACCGCCGCACAGGCGGAGCAAACCGCCACCCAGGCTAGAGCGGCAGCGGCGGCCTATGAGGCGGCATTCGCGATGACGGTGCCGCCGCCGGTGATTGCGGCCAACCGGAGTCTGCTGATGACGTTGATCGCCACCAACGTGCTGGGGCAGAACACCGCGGCGATCGCGGCCACCGAAGTCGCCTACGCCGAGATGTGGGCCCAAGACGCCACGGCGATGTACGGCTACGCCGGCTCGGCGGCGGCGGCATCGACGCTGACCCCGTTCGCCGAGCCCCCGCCGACGACCAGCCCCGCCGGCCAGGGCGCCGCAGTGTCGCAGTCGATCGTCTCGAACGGCTCGCGGGTGATCACCGCGATCCCCCAGGCGCTGACGGCGGCCGCCGCTCCCGCGGCGGTTCCAGCGGGTCCGGTGTCTGATCTGCTGAGCGCGATCGCGCCCGCCTTGACGGCCTTGGCAATCCCCGTGGGAGCGACTTCGATCGGCTCCTCGGCGACGAGCATCTCGGCGGGGTTGACCGGGGTCTGGACCAACTTCCGCGGCTTTTCGATCAACGCCGACCGTGACTTCTATGCCGGGAAGGGCCCGTTCACGGGCTATGGTCCGGGTGCCGCCAACCTGCCGAACTGGTTCCTTAACGGCCAAGGCAGCGTGGCCGCACCGTCGGACGTGTCAACGGCATCCGTGTCGTCCCGCCTGGGGCAGGCAACGACGGTCGGCCGGTTGTCGGTGCCGGCGAATTGGACGGTCGCCGCGCCCGAGATCCGCCCGGCCGCCTTCACGCTGCCGATCACCACGGCCGCGACAGCGCCGGAGGTCGGCGGCGCCGGCAACCTGTTCAGCAGTATGGGCCTGGCCGGTGCCGCGGGTGGCGCCGTCGGCAGCACCGCATCGGTCGGACGCGGCAATGAGCGAGTGCGGATGACGCCGCGGCAAAGCCCGAAACCGTCACAACAGCCGCCGAATGAAGCGATAACCGCGATCGCCACCGAGTTGCAGGAACTCGCCACGCGGGCGCAGTCACTGCTGGGCAAGTTGGCCGAGTCCGGCCTCATGACCGCCGACGAGCTGACCGAACAGAAGCGACGCTTCCTGGTCTGACCCCTTTAAGCTGACGGTTGTGAACCCGGCCGGCTACGGGGTGCTGTTGCTCTGCGGACCGCTGGCGGCCATCGCTGCGGTGTGGCTGGCCGATCGGGTCGGCGTACCGTATCCCGTCCTGCTGGTCGGTGTCGGTGCGATTCTGGCCTGGTTGCCGGGGATCCGCGTGCCGCAGCTGGCGCCCGATGTCGTGTTCTACGTCTTTCTGCCCCCGCTGTTGTACTACGCGGCGTATTTCATTGCCCCAGACGACCTTCGGGCCAACGCCCGGTCGATAGGTCTGCTGTCGGTGGGGCTGGTGATAGTCACCATGGCGACGGTTGCCGGCGTTCTGGTGGGCGTCGCGGGCGTGCCATTGGCGGTGGCTCTGGTGGCCGGCGCGGTTGTTGCGCCGACCGACGCGGTAGCGGCGACGTCCGTCTTCGCGCGGCTGGATGTACCCGAACGGCTGGTCACGATCGTCGAGGGTGAGGGACTCACCAACGATGGCACCGCCTTGGTGCTCTACGCCGGCGCGGTGAGCGCGGTGATGGTCGGAGCGGTGCGGCCCGGCCCGCTTGCGGTGACACTGCTCGCAGCTCCCGCGGGTGGTGCCGCACTGGGCCTGGTGGTCGCCTGGCTGGCCGTGCACGTGCGACGGCGAATCGACAACTCGTTGCTGGAGATCACGCTCTCGCTGGCGACGCCGTATCTCACCTATGTGCTCGCCGAAGGCGCCCATCTCTCGGGCGTCTTGGCCACCGTGACCGCGGGCGTTTACGTCGGTTCTCACTTGAGCGCAATCTTCGCACCGGGTGCGCGATTGCAGGCCTTCGCCTTTCTCGATGTTTTGGTCTTCCTACTCAATGCCGTGCTGTTCACCTTGGTTGGCATGGAACTGTTTCGCTCCTTGCACTGGGTTCCGGGCATGTCCGCGGGGCGGGTCGTCGCAGTGATATTGATCGTGGTCGCCGTGGTGTTCGCTTCGCGGCTGGTGTGGATGTTGTCCGGGCCTGTCACAGCGCGACTGTTCGGCCGCGCGACCGGTGCGCCGGTGTGGCGTGAGCGTGTGGTGGTGGCGTGGGCCGGGATGCGGGGCGGTTTGTCGCTGGCGGCGGCGCTGGCGATCCCACTGCGGCTCGCCGACGGGAAGCCGTTTCCCGATCGCGACTTGGTGATCGTGGTCGCCGCCGCGGTGATTGTGGCGAGCCTGCTTCTGCAGGGCACCAGCCTGCCGTGGCTGTTGCGCCGACTCGGCTTGCGGGCTGAGGATTTCGGAACCGAGGAGAACAAAGCCCGGCTGAAGGCGGCCCGTGCCGCTTTGGAGTGGTTGGACGATGACAGCCACGCAGACGCAGACGACGAGGCCACCAAATCGGCGCGCTCCCTCTATGCCGCCAAGGTGCGTCGCCTAGAACTCAGCCCGCCAAGCGATGCCGAGTCAGAGGATGCCCGAGAGATGGAGCGCTATCGCGC
>NZ_DATNJW010000546.1:0-4707 GCF_035603715.1 Mycobacterium sp.
TCAGGAGTAGAAGCCATCCAAGGTCTCCTTGTTCTGCTCAGCGACAACGCCGCGCTTGACCTTGAGCGACGGGGTCAATTGGCCACCGTCGACGGAGAGGTCGTGGTCGAGCACCGCCCACTTCTTGATCGTCTCCCACCGGTTCAGGCTGGCGTTCAGCTTCTTGACGTGCTCGTCGATCATGTCGTGCACCTCGTCGGATTTCGTGAGGTCCTCATAGGACTTGCCGCTCAGCCCGTTGTCCTTGGCCCACCCGCTGATCGAGTCTTCGTCCAGAGTGACCAGAGCCGCAGCGAAGTTCTTGCCCTCGCCGAACACCATGAACTGACTGGCATACGGGCACAGCGTCGCGAATTTCGCCTCGATCGCCGGCGGTGCGACGTACTTGCCGTTGGACAGCTTGAACAGTTCCTTGATCCGGCCGGTGATCGACAGGAAGCCGTCGTCGTCGAGCTTGCCCTGATCTCCGGTGGACAGCCAACCATCCTTCAGCGCATCGGCGGTCGCGTCGTCCAAGTGGTGATAGCCGGCCATCACACAGTCGCTGCGGAACTGCACCTCGCCGGCGTCGCTGATGCGGACCTCGGTGCCGTCGAATGGCAGGCCGACGGTGCCGAGCTTGTAGTTGTCCGGCCGGTTGATGAAGCCCGCGCCGGAGGATTCGGTGAGACCGTAACCCTCCAGGATCAAAACGCCTGCCGCTTCGAACCATTCGGCGATGTCGCGGTTCAGCGGTGCGGAACCGGAGATGAAGAATCGGATCCGCCCCCCGAACACGTCGCGGATCTTGGCGAACACCAGCCGGTCGAACAGCCGCTCCTGCAGCACCAAATGCGGCCAGACGAATTTGCCCTCCCGGCGGCGGCGGGCGACCTCTTTGCCCACCGCGAACGCCCACCCGAATAGGACGGCCTGGGCGCCTTTCTGCTGCGTGACGATCTTGTTGTACGCCTTTTCGAAGATGCGCGGCGCGGCGCCCATAAACGTCGGTTTCACGATCCCGCAGTTCTCGACGATCTTGTCGACGCGCCCATCGATCGCGGTGGCGAAACCGCACGCCACCTGAGTGGCGATCAGCACCTTGCCGAAGGCGTGCGCCAGTGGCAGCCACAGCAGCTGCAGATCGTTTCCGTCGAGCAGACCCATGTCGGAGATCACGCCGCCGGTGTAGACCCAGGCCTGGTGGCGCAGCCGCACACCTTTCGGCTTGCCGGTGGTCCCGGACGTGTAGATCAGCGTCGCCAACTGCTCGGGCTTGATCTCGTCGGCGACCTTGCTTACGCAGTCGGCGTGCTCGGCCAGGTACTTCGCGCCCTGGTCGGCCAGGTCGTCCAGGGTGATCACCCAGTCGTCGTCCGAGGTTCCATCGAACAGCACAACCTTGGTCAGATTCGGCAGCTCGCTGCGCTGCTCGGTCAGCTTCTCGAGCTGGCTGTCGTCCTCGGCGAAGACGATCTTCGAGCCGGAGTCGGCCAGGATGTAGGCGGTGTCCTCAGCGTTCGTGCTCGGGTAGACGGTGGTGGTCGCCGCGCCCGCGCACAGGATCGCCAGGTCGGCCAGGATCCATTCCAGCCGGGTGGCCGAGGCGATGCCGACTCGGTCCTCGGGCTCGACACCGAGCGCCAGCAGGCCGGCCGCCAAGGCCTCCACCCGCTCGGCGGCCTGGTTCCACGTGACCGAGGTCCAGTCGCCGTTCTCGGGGATGCGGAAGGCCTCGTTGTCTCCTGACTTTTCAACGCGCTGCAGGAACAACTGCGCCAAATTGTCGGCTCGGTCTGGGTTAGCACTCGTCTGGGCCATCGGACTTCCCTCTGCTCTCAGCGACATCGCGTCGGCTATCCATGACGATCCGCTGCGCCCGGCTTCGCCGCGCTTGCGCTCGTCATGGATTGATCTTGCTGGGAGTGCCCACCGCTGTCTGGACAAAACGTGAATTCGCTGCTCGATTGAGATGGCACGGCGCAAAAACCCGCGTAGACCAGGTCCGCGTCGGCTAGCCGTGATGCGACAGTAGAGCCAGGTGCTGCAGGTCGGTGACGTATTTGTCGATCAGCGCGCTCGACAGGTGGGGAATGTCCTTGTCCGGGCCGATTTTGGCCGCCCGTACAGCGGTTTGAAACACCTCGGTGGGGGTCGGGCTGCCGCGCAGCGGTTTTTCGGGTTGGCGATAGGCACCGAGCAGCGGCAGCACCGACTGCTGTCGTTGCTTCTCCGGTAGCGCCTTCAACGTGGTTTCAAACCGGGCGAGCCACTCGTTGTAGTCGCCAATCCGATGGATCTTGTGGCCGGCGTCGATCAACCAATCCACGAAGGTGTCCAAAGAGATGCCGTCGTCGTACGGATTCTCCACATCGAACGAACGGAACCCGTCGGTGACCTGCTTCCCCAGCGTGGTGACGGCCTCGGCAACGAAGTCGGCGGGCACGCCGGCGTAGTGCGCCCTGGCTCGATTTCCCGCCGAGTCGGTCTGATAGAACGACTCCGGAGCGATACCCGTTGTCAGCAGGCTCAAGAGCAGTCTGGTGAAATTGTCAACCA
Organism: Mycobacterium sp.; assembly: GCF_035603715.1. GTDB lineage: Bacteria > Actinomycetota > Actinomycetes > Mycobacteriales > Mycobacteriaceae > Mycobacterium. The sequence goes on from NZ_DATNJW010000546.1 coordinate 2,539, forward strand.
CGTTGAGCTGCCCGACATATCGGCTGTGGGCCAGGATCATGTCGGAGCGGAAAACCGCCACCGGCAGGCCGCACAGGTCAAATGCCTCGCGCAGCAGGACTTCCCCGGCCCACTTGCTGTTCCCGTAGCCGTTGGCGTACGAGTCGTCGACCGCGCGCGCAGGGCTGATGGCGCGGATATCGCCATCCTCGACAAACTTCTCGGGCGCGATCTGCATGGCGACCGCCACCGTCGACATGAAGGTGACCGGTTTGATCCGCGAGGAGATCGCCAGCTTGATCACCTCGGCGGTACCGACGACATTGGGGCCGAACAGTTGCGCGTAGGGCAACACGTGATTGACCAACGCGCCGACGTGCGAGATCAGGTCCACGCTTTCGGCCAATCGCTGCCAGGTTGCGTCGTCGAGGCCGAGGTTGGGCTCGCCGATGTCGCCGGCGATGACTTCCAGGTGCTCGGTGGCCAACTCACGGAAGTGACCGAGCAGCTGGGGGTCTCCGCTGTCGAAGACCTTCGCCAGGCGCGCACTTGCCACCTCGGCATCGGTGCCGCGGATGATGGTGATCAGCTTGCCGCCGGTGCGGGACAGCCGTTCCAGCCATTCCAGCGTCACGAAACGACCGAGGTAGCCGTTGGCGCCGGTCAGCAGAACGGTCTGCGGCTCTGCGGCGGCTCGCGGCAGCGTCTTGGCCGTGGTCAAAGTCGCGGTGTCGATGAACCTGCCCAGTGTCAAATCGCTTGCGTAGACGGTGGTTTCGCCCTTGCCGTGGATGGTGGCGAAGGTGGGGCGCGTCGAACCCGACCGGCGCTCGGTCTCGATGTAGTCGGCGATCTGGCTCAGGTCACTCGCGGGACTGACAATCACCCCGACCGACACCTCGACGCCCAGCAACTCCTGAAGCAAATTGGAGAACGTCAGCGCAGACAGCGAATCCCCGCCCAGGTCGGTGAAATGGGCAGTGGGATTCACGCCGTCGCCGCCTGATCCGAGCACCGCCCGCGCGGCCCCGATAACGGTGTTTAGCACCGGCTGCTCTGCCGCCGCCTGGCGCAACGCCCGGAGCTCGCTCACCTGTGCGGCGGCCAGCTCGGCGTAGAGCTGCTCTAAACGTGCACCGTAGGCATCTTTGAGCTTGGGTCGTAGATTCTTGCCGACCCCGGACAGCAAACCGTTGGCCGCGCTGAATGGTTCGGTCTCGATCAGAAAGTCGGCGGGCACCTCATAGGACTGCAGCTCGGCGGCTGTCGCGGTCTGCTGCAGCGATTCTCGTAGCGCGGCCTTGAGCGCGGTGGTGTCATCACCGAACTGCGACAGCGCTTCAGCGGTGGGGACGATCACGGCCAGCAGGTACGAGCGTTCGCTGTTGCCGTAGACGAAGACTTGTCGCACCAGGGGCGCCGCACTGAACGCGGCTTCCAAGTTCGCGACGGCCACGAACTCACCGTTTGCGAGCTTGAGGACGTTTTTGCGCCGATCGACATAGACGACGTGATCGGGTGCGATCTCGGCCATCACGTCGCCGGTGCGGTAGTAGCCGTCTTCGTCGAACGCCTCGGCGGTGACCTCGGGCCGCTTGTAATAGCCGGGTGTGCTGTTCTCCGATTTGACCAAAAGTTCGCCGCGCGGGTACGGCTTGTCCGTGGTGAAATAGCCCAGCTCGGGGACGTCGATGAGTTTGTAGTCGAGCACCGACGGGCGGACGATGATGCCGTCGCGGGTGACCGGGACGACTTCGGTCAAGCCATACAGGTCGCCGACGTGCACGTCGAGGCACGTCTCCAGGAATTCCTTCAGCTCGGCGGCCAGCGGGGCGGTGCTGACGGAGGTGCGCAGCACCCGGCCGCCGAGCTGGTGGTCCCGCAATTCGAGGGCGGCTTCCTGCTCGGCGTCGGCGAGGTCGGCGCCCTCCAAGTTGATCCGGTCGACCGCCGACCGGTAGTGCTGAAAGAGCATTTCGACAACCCTGGGCACCAGCAGCACATCAGTCGGTCGCACCAGTGCCCAGTCGTCGAACAACGTCGACAAGTCCGACTCCGCAACGAAATAACTGGTGCCGCCGTTCAAAAAGGCCGCCGCCAACGGCATCCGCCCGGCGATGTGGTTCAGCGGCATGAACTTCACGTTGAACACCGGGTGTTCAGTCTCGAAAAGCGATGAGGTGTAGATCC
>NZ_DATNJW010000547.1:0-3843 GCF_035603715.1 Mycobacterium sp.
GGGGTGATGTACTTCTGCTTGTGTCGCATGAGAATCCTCGAATTGGCTGTGTTTCCAGTCCCTAAACCGGCTTAGGGAAGAAAGGCATCGCCCGGATAGGGGTCGAACTGATCCGGCGGTGGGGCATCATCTATCTGCACGTTGCCGGGCGATTGGCATACCGTTCCGGCGCTACTGCCGGCGCAAGCTTGCTGAGGCGTAGCGGGGAGGCACTGGGCGCAGCCGAGGCAACTGGTGCGGCGGCGATCGCTACTGCCGCGGCCACCGATGCCAACATTGGTGTGACATAACGGAGTTTGATGTACAACGTCCTACTCCTTCCGTGCGTGGCATTACTTCCATATTGGCGATTTGTCGGGCCGGTGGCCTCACTGCTGCCCCCCGGTTCTCCCTCCGGCCAACCGGAGTGCGCGCATTCCGGTCACCATCAGGGGCTCTAAGTGCCGCGGTTGAAATCCTCAGCGCCGACGACGCTTGGTCGGATCGCGCTGACCGGCCAGGTGAGCCCGCGCAGCTTGCTCGTGGCGGCCGATCGCGCCGTCGACCTACCGGAGCGTCTGCGCCGGCGAGTGCGCCCCTGCAGCTAGCGGGTACTACCGGTACCCGTTGCCCAGACGATTCCAACTGATGCCAGCGTTGAAGACATTGGGCCTATCGCGCCGGAAACATTGAACCAGTCCGCACCCCCCACCGCCTTGGCGTGTGAGGGCTGGTATGTCGCACTCGGCTCATGCGCGTGCAGCATTTCGAAGGAAGGAACGTCACCGTGCGAATCAGGACGCACCACACCACGTTTCTCTTGGCAACTGCGGCCGCTGCGATAGCGATTGCCGGCGCGCCGACTGCTTCGGCAGCACCGAGTGAGCAGTCCTGCTCCGACGCGGGGGGATCGACGAACTGTCAAAGACCGGGCAACGTGCAGGTTCACGCCTCGCCTCGTGCCTTGGCTGCGGTCTTTCCCCCCAGCATCAACCCGCGGTGGCGTGGTCTGGGGTACAGCGCGCGTTTCCCGGACTACGGGTTTGACCCGAAGTACCAGGCCTTTGGCTATAACCCGCTATTCAGCGGGTTTCAGCCCCGACCCTCCGTCTTGCGGGCTCCTCAACGTCCTGTCTCTGAGGACCTTCGTTGCCCCACGAGGTCGCCGTCAGCATGCACGCCCCGGAGTCTCAATGCCACTGACATGGGGGGCTCGACCATGTACCAGACGCCGGGCCACGCGCAGATCACCGCGCAGATAGGGCTGGCGGCGCAGACCGCCACCAAGCCACTGTACCCGTCCTCGGTTTCCACCACCACGGACACGGGCGGCTTGAACACGTACCAGACGCCGGGCAACGCGCAGATCACCGCTCGGCCGGGACCGGCGGCGCAGAATGCGGACCAGCAGGCCAAGTTCTTCCCGGTATCCGATCTTCCGAGGCTATGACGTGTCCGTGCCGTTCGATGCCACGATCATCATGTAGTCACCGGCCTGGGCAGTTCGGTCGCCGGTCTTAGCCTGGATCCGTGGACGGTGATTCCGCGCTGTGATTGGCGGGATTGGGTGCGGCGTGGCCGGGCCTGGACGCGGTGGGCGTGGGTGATCTGCTGGCCGGTACCAGCTTTTCCTTTGGGTTCCTTGGGTCGGGCCTGGGGTGGCGGGGCGGACAGGGACTGGTGGGTTGGGTCAGGCGGCTCGTGGCTGGTTGGTCGGGTAGCCGATGACGTTGTCCCATAGGCTTTTCCACTCGAGTTGGCGGGGCCAGTGGATGGGCAGGTGCAGCATGGGTTTGCGGGCGGGGGCGGCGAAGCGGGCTGGGATGTTGATCAGGTCGCGGCGCAGGGTGGCGCCGTGGGCGACGGTGTGGCTGCTGCCGGCGAGGGTGCCGGCGGCGCGCAGCAGGTTGTGGGTGATCGCCGCGCAGGCCAGCCAGGCGCAGTTGGCGGCGAATAGCCCGGAGGGGATGTGGGCGAGTGGGCCGTCGATCAGGTCGGCGAAGGTGGTTTCGATGATGGCGTGGCGGCGGTGGGTGATGTCGGCCTCGGCGGTGGGTAAGTCGGAGTTGGTCACAAACGGGTGGTAGCGCCACACCGGAAACAGCGCATCGGGGTAGCGGGCGTCTTTGACCCTGCGCACCACCAGCCGGGCGGTGATCGTGCGGCCGGAACCCAGGCGCAGGGGGTAGGGGGTTTCGGCGACCTCGGCGTCGGAGATCAGCGCACCGGTGTCGGGGTCTTCGACCGCGCCGGGGTAGTGCACCGGGGTGTAGGCGGCCTCGTCGATGGCCTGGATTGCCTTGGTGATGCGGGTGTTTCGGGTCAGGCTGAGCGAGAACTCGACGTCTTCGTCGATGCAGGTGGTGATCACTTTCTTGGTGCCGAACATCGAGTCGCCGCGCAGCATGATCGTCCCTTTGGCCCCGCACCTTCGGGTGGTGGTGATGGACTGTTTGACCTGCGTGGCCGCGGCGCGCCCGGAGCCGGTCTTGCCGCTGCGCAGCCGCGCCTCGGCGATCACCGGCGGGGCCTGCGCGGTCGAGATCGTGGTGATCTGCGGCGACAGACCCAACCGCAGCAGCGCGCGGCTGGCGATCTTGGCGTGCCCGAACGAAGCGCCCTGCTTCTTGTGGCCGTAGACCGGGCGCAGCAGCGAGTCGATGTCCAAGAAGGCGCGCTGCTCGATCCCGGGCAACAGCGGCGTGCGCTGCGCGAGCGCCACCAGATGCCCGCGGGCCACCGCGGCGAGCTGATTGGCATGCCCGAAGGTGAACTCGCGCAAGAAGATCCCTAGCGTCGAGGGCGCATACACCTCGTTGAACACCCGCGGTGTGCCGCCGGCCCGCAACACGTCGACGTCGTCGATGCAGTCCGCGCCGCAGGCCATCGCGGCAATGATCGAGGTGAGCTTGCCGACCGGGTTCACCGCGCCGGAGGCCACCCGCGTCGACGGCAGATCCACCTGCTCGCCGATCAGTCTCGAAAGACCGGCCTGCTCAGCCAATTCCAGCACCGGCACCAACCCGGCAGCCGACACCACGTTCCGTTCGTCGAACACCGCCGACCCGAGGGTGAACCTATACGATGAGTGCACCGGAAATGCCTTCCTGAACAGTGGACAAAGACGACGTCAGCACTCGTATTGTCCCAGTTCAGAAGGCATTTTCGCTGTTCACACGCCGATCAGACGACCGGCCTATCCACGGATTGAGGCTTAGGGCTGCGTCACGAAGTCGATCAACTCCTCGACGCGGCCGATGAGTGCGGGCTCGAGGTCGTTCCAGTCCCTCACCCGGCCCCGGATCCGCTGCCACGCCCTGGCGATGTCGGCCTGCTGGCTGTGCGGCCAGCCCATGGCCTTGCACACGCCTTTCTTCCAGTCCATGCCTTTCGGCACCACCGGCCACGACGAGATGCCGAGGCGGCCCGGCTTCACCGCCTGCCAGATGTCGATGAAGGGATGACCCACGACCAGCGTGTGCTCGCCGCCTCGGCCGCGGCGGACGGCTTCGGCGATCCGTGCCTCCTTGGAGCCGGCCACAAGGTGGTCGACGAGCACACCTAGGCGACGCCCCTGCCCGGGCTGAAAATCCTCCACGATGCCTGCGAGATCGTCGACGCCGCCCAGGTATTCGACCACCACGCCCTCGACCCTCAGGTCGTCGCCCCAGACCTGCTCGACCAGTTCGGCGTCGTGTCGGCCCTCGACATAGATCCGGCTGGCCAGTGCGACCCTTGCCTTCGCCTGCACCGCCACCGAACCGGATGCGGTGCGCGCCGGTGCCGTCCGGGGCGCCCGTCGTGGCGCAGTCAGGATGACCGGCCGCCCGTCGATCAGGTAGCCGGGTCCGATCGGGAAGGGTT
>NZ_DATNJW010000548.1:0-4872 GCF_035603715.1 Mycobacterium sp.
ACCAGCTGGCGCAACCCGCCGTCGGCTCTGCAGGTCGCCAACGCCGTCTCCGCGGAAGCGCGACAACGATCGGTGGCGGTGCGTGCGCTTCGCTCCCGCCCCAACGCCGAACCCGGCACGGTGCGCTGCGCGCTGTTGCCCGACGTACAGGCCGAACGGGAGTGGGTCGCCGATCACCTGCAGCAGCGCTACCAACAGGCCGCCGCCGATGGTGTCGCGCCGCCGACCGCGGCGATTCTGCTGCGCCGCAACGCCGATGCGGCACCGATCGCCACCGCGCTGCGTGCCCGCGGGGTCCCGGTGGAAGTGGTCGGTCTGGCCGGCTTGCTCTCGGTGCCCGAGGTGGCCGACGTGGTCGCGATGCTGCGCTTGGTCACCGACCCGACAGCCGGTGCGGCCGCTTTGCGGGTGCTCACCGGTCCGCGATGGCGGCTTGGCGCCCGCGACGTCGCGGCGCTGTGGCGGCGCGCGGTCTCCCTCGACGGTGGACATGCGGCGCGCTCCGCCGAAACAGCTGAGCAGGTCGCCGAGTCGGCCGGGCCGCAGGCCGATACCGCGGGCCTGGCCGACGCCCTCGCCGATCCGGGCCCAGCCGTTGGCTACTCGGTCGAAGGGTACCGGCGCATCGTCGCACTGGCCGACGAGCTGAGTGTGCTGCGCAGCCATCTCAGCCATCCGCTGCCCGACCTGGTCGCCGAGGTGCGCCGGCTGTTGGGTGTCGACTGTGAGGTGCGCGCCGCACTGCCCGGGGCCGGCTGGGCCGGCACCGAGCAGCTCGACGCGTTCGCCGACGTCGTCAGCGGCTACGCCGAGCGGGCCGCCGCCGCGACCGATTCCCTGGCCCCGGTCGTGGGGCTGCTGGCCTACCTGGATGCGGCGGCGGTCGTCGAGAACGGCCTTGCGCCGGCCCAGATCGTCGTCGCCCAGAATCGGGTGCAAGTGCTGACCGTGCACGCCGCCAAGGGTCTGGAGTGGCAGGTGGTCGCCGTGCCGCACCTGTCGGGCGGGCTGTTCCCGTCGACCGCCCAGGCCCGCACCTGGCTCACCGACGCCGCCGACCTGCCGCCGCTGCTGCGCGGCGATCGGTCCACGGCGGGCCTGCACGGCGTGCCGGTGCTCGACACCTCAGACGTGACCGATCGAAAGCAGTTGTCGGACAAGATCTCCGCGCACCGTCGTCAGCTGGAACAACGCCGCCTGGACGAGGAGCGCAGGCTGCTCTACGTGGCCATCACCCGGTCCGAGGACACTCTGCTGCTGTCCGGCCACCACTGGGGGGCCACCGGTATCAAGCCGCGCGGCCCGTCGGATTTTCTGTGCGAGCTCAAGGACACCATCGACCAGTCGGCCGCGGCCGGCCGGCCCTGCGGCGAGGTCGAGCACTGGGCGCCTGCCCCAGCCGATGGTGAGCGAAACCCGTTGCGTGACAGCATTCGCGAGGCAAGCTGGCCGGTCGATCCGCTGGCTGATCGGCGCGCGGATGTGCAACGCGGCGCGGAACTCGTCGTCGCCGCGATGTCGGCAGACGCGCCCGCGGCGACCGCGGACGCCGAAGGGTGGGTTGCCGATGTCGACGCGCTACTCACCGAGCGGGCCCGCGCCGCGCAGCCGTCGGCGCCACCGCTGCCCAGCGGACTGTCGGTCAGCAGCTTGGTGGACTTGGCTCGCGACCCCGAACACGCCGCGCAGCGGTTGATGCGCCGGCTGCCGTCGCGGCCGGAGCCGCATGCCTTGCTGGGCAACGCATTTCACGACTGGGTCGAGCGCTTTTACGGCGCCGAGCGACTGTTCGACCTCGCCGATCTGCCCGGTGCCGCCGACACCGACATCGCACAGCGTGACGCCGAAGAGCTGGCCACGTTGCAGGAAGCCTTTCTCGCCTCGCCGTGGGCCGGCCGTACGCCGGTGGCCGTCGAGGTGCCCTTCGAGATGGCGATCGGCGACACCGTGGTGCGTGGCCGCATCGATGCGGTCTTCGCCGAGCCCGACGGTGGCGCAACCGTGGTGGACTGGAAGACCGGCGAGCCGCCGCACGGCTCTGAGGCGGCCCGGCATGCCGCGATTCAGCTGGGGGTGTACCGGCTCGCCTGGGCCGCACTCAGCGGCTGTCGGGAGTCGTTGGTGCGCACAGCTTTTCACTACGTCCGGACCGGTCTCACCGTCGTCCCGGATACGCTGCCGGGGCCCGACGAGCTGGCCGGGCTGCTGGCCCGCGGGACGCCGAGCTAGATCTGACTGCGCGGCTCCTCAGCTGCCCGCAGTGCGGGCTGCATCGTCGCCGCGCTAGGCGGTGCGGGCGACCTTGAGGGCCGCGGTCACCATCGGAATCTGCAACGGCAGCCGGGCCAAAGCGACGATGCGCATCGGCCACGGCTTGCCCCACCACAACCGGCACATGTTGACGTTGCCCGGGAAGACCGCGACGAACAGCCCGGCCGCCGCCAACGCGGCCAGCCGGCGGGTGCTGCGCACCAGTAGCGCGGCACCGATGCCGAGCTCGGCGACGCCGGATGCGTAGGTGTAGAACCGCGGGCTGCCGGGCAGCTCGACGGGGATGATGCCGTCGAACGGTTTCGGCGCTACGAAGTGCAGGGTGCCGACGCCAAGCAACAGCGCGGCGAGTCGGTGTGCGAGAGTCTGGCTGGCGTCGCGCTGGAGACTGTGTGTGATGGCGGTCATGGTTACATTGTGTCGTGCGCTGGGTCGAGCCGATGAACTGTGGTCAAAGTTAGCCGTCAGCGACGCGATCTCGACGAGACGCTGACCGCCCAGCCCCCATACGCGCTGGTCGGCGTCGTGCGCGTCCCGGAGACGCAAATCAGTCCGGTACGGGCTATTTGGCGACGGGTCGCGATCGCCCTGCTCGCCTTGGTGGTGGCGGTGGTGACTGTCTACCTCGGCCGGGCCGGATACACCGATGTGCGAGGGGTGCCGCTGTCGTTCATCGACTGCCTCTACTTCGCCACGATCTCCTTGACCACCGTCGGCTACGGCGACCTCACCCCGTACTCCGAATTCGCCCGGCTGACCAACGTCGTGATCATCACGCCGCTGCGGATCCTGTTCCTTGTGGTGTTGGTCGGCACCACCCTTCAGGTGCTCACCGAGCGGTCGCGGCAGGCCTGGAAGATTCAGCGTTGGAGGAGCAGAGTGCGCAACCACACCGTCGTCATCGGCTATGGCACCAAGGGCAAGACCGCGGTCGCCGCGATGTGCGCGGACGAGGCGGCCAGCAAGGACATCGTGGTCGTCGACACCGAGCAGGCGGCCCTCGACCACGCCATCGCCGCCGACCTGGTGACCGTGCACGGCGACGCCACCAGATCCGATGTGCTGAGGCTGGCCTCCGCGCAGCACGCGTCGGCGATCATCGTCGCCACCGGTCGCGACGACACCGCAACGCTGGTCACCCTCACCGCCCGGGAAGTCGCTCCGCAAGCCAAGATCGTGGCGTCGATCCGCGAGGCCGAAAACCAGCATCTGGTCAAGCAATCCGGAGCGGACTCGGTGGTCGTCTCCTCCGAAACCGCCGGCCGACTGCTCGGTGTGGCCATCACGACGCCGAGCGTCGTCGAGATGATCGACGACCTGTTGACACCGACACATGGATTCGCCATCGCCGAACGCGAGGTCGAGCAGGCCGAACTCGGCGGATCGCCGCGGCATCTGGCCGACATCGTGCTCGGTGTGGTTCGCGACGGCCGGCTGCTTCGCGTCGACTCGCCGGAGGCCGACGCAATCGAGGCCGGCGACAGGCTGCTCTATATCCGCAACACGGGGAAGTAAGGCTGAGGCGTGGAATTCCAATTGAAGAGTGTGCCGCTGCTGTCGCGGATCGGCGCCGATCGGGCTGACCAGGTCCGCACCGACATCGATGCGGCCACCGCGGGCTGGGCGGACGCGGCGCTGCTGCGGCTCGACTCGCGCAATCAGGTGCTGGTCGCCGACGGCCGGGTGTTGCTCGGTAAGGCGAAAACCCTTGCCGACAAACCGCCTTCGGACGCGGTGTTCTTGGGCCGCATCGAGGACGGCCGGCATGTGTGGGCGGTCCGCGGTCCGCTGGAAGCACCCGATGATCCCGACCTCAAAGCCGAGGTGGCCGATCTGCGCCGGGCCGGACAGCTTTTCGACGATGTCGGCGCACAATTGGTGTCGGCGGCCGCGGCGCTGCTGAATTGGCATGCCAGTTCGCGGTTCAGCTCAGTGGATGGCGCGCCGACCAAGTCGATCAGGGCGGGCTGGGCCCGGGTCAATCCGGTCACCGGTCACGAGGAATTCCCACGTATCGACCCGGCGATCATCTGCCTGGTGCACGATGGCGGCGATCGCGCGGTGCTGGCCCGTCAGACAACGTGGCCCGAACGGATGTTCTCGCTGCTGGCCGGTTTCGTCGAAGCGGGGGAGTCCTTCGAAACCTGTGTCGCCCGGGAGATCCGCGAGGAGATCGGGCTGACCGTCAGTGATATTCGCTACCTGGGGAGCCAACCGTGGCCGTTCCCGCGATCTTTGATGATCGGCTTCCACGCGATCGCCGATCCGGCCGAGCCGTTCGCGTTCAACGACGGCGAGATCGCCGAAGCCGAATGGTTCACCCGCGACGAGATTCGTGCCGCGCTCGCGCTCGGCGACTGGAGCAGCGACTCGGAGTCCAGGCTGCTGCTCCCCGGATCGGTGTCGATCGCGCGAGTCATCATCGAATCCTGGGCCGACGCCGGTTGACGATGCAGGCCTAGCCCGCGAGCTCGGCCAGCTTCGCCTTGACCTCTTTGGCACCCGGATTAGTCAGGGTCGATCCGTCGGAGAACTTCAGCGTCGGCACGACGTGGTTACCCCCGTTTACCGAGCCGACGAAGTCCGCCGCCGCGGGGTCCT
>NZ_DATNJW010000549.1:0-2324 GCF_035603715.1 Mycobacterium sp.
CCGACGCCGGAGACGCCCAGCAGCGTCAGGAACAGGTCGCGGGCGTCGCCGTCGGGAAAGCCGTAGAGCGTCATCGAGTCTTCGCGCACGATCATCGCCGTGATCAGTCGCGCCTCGCTCCCGCGGCGCAGCGTCGCGAGCGTGGACGGGGTCGCCATCAACTTGTATCCGACGCCCGATGCCTCGATGACGACATGGTCGAGGGCGATCTCGAGGACCTCACCGCGAACTGACGAAATCATCTGGCCGCCTTCACTTTTGCGGCGAACTTCGCACGCTGCTCGGCGACCTTGGCCTCGGCTTCGGCCATCCGCGCGATCATCGGCGCGCGCCAGCAGTGACAGATGGCCAGCGCCAAGGCGTCGGCGGCATCGGCGGGCGTCGGTTTGGCTTGCAGCCCAAGGATTCTCGTGACCATCGTGGTTACCTGAGCCTTATCGGCGCGGCCGTTGCCCGTCACGGCGGCTTTGACCTCGCTGGGAGTGTGGAAGTGCACGTCGATGTCGCGTCTTGCGGCCGCGAGCGCGATCACGCCGCCGGCCTGCGCGGTGCCCATCGCGGTGTTCGCGTTCTGATTGGCGAACACCCGCTCGATCGCCAGGACGTCGGGATGGTGAGTGTCCAGCCAGTGCTCGACGGCCTCACTGATCGCCAGCAGGCGGCGCTGCAACGGTTCGTCGGCCGGCGTTCGGACGACGTCGACGTCCAGCGCGATGATCTGCCTGCCCCTGCCGTTCTCCACAACGGATAGCCCGCAGCGGGTCAGCCCCGGATCGACGCCCATCACCCGCACGCGGACTCCTACCTATACCGAACGGTTGTTCGATACCTTAGCGGGCGGGTGCATGCTCCACCCGGCAGGACACGCGGTGAAATCGGCTGGTGCTGACGGCGATCAGGCGCGGCCGGCGCTGGGGTCGATGTATGCGACGACGACTACCTCGGCGCGCGCTGGATCTACCGCCCGGAGGTGATAGCTGACCGACGCGTCAAAGTAGGCACTATCGCCTGCTTCGAGGGTGACGATGTGGTCGCCGTACTCGAGTTCAACTGTTCCCGAATGCACGAACACAAATTCCTGACCAGGGTGGGCAGGAATGGGATCGTCGGCGCCATCAGGGGGCCGAACTAGGAAGGGCGACATAGCTTTTCCGAGCAGATTCGGGGCCAGCAGGCGATAGCCGCCGTCATCGGTGCGATCGTCGGCCCGGTCGACCACGATGGTTTCGTCGGCCGATTCGTCGGAGAACAACTGAGCGACGTCGACATCGAGCGCGCGGGCAACCTTCAGTGCCACCGCGATGGACGGCGTGCTCTGCCGGCGCTCGATCTTCGATAGATAGCTCTTCGTCAATCCCGTCTGCTCGGCAAGGGAGGACAGCGTGAGGCCGCGTTGCTTGCGGACCGCACGTAGCAGCCCAGTCATTGGGTTTTCTCAGCTTTCAGGCGTTCAGCCATCCCCATCCGACCCCTCGATAACCTATATGACCCAAGGTTTCCTACGCTCATCAGGTGTGTCATATATGGCCCTTAATCTCCTGAATGCTAGCGCTAAGCACCGCTCTAGAGTTGCTTGATCTCTTTAAAGATTAAGTAACCGTGCTCTTAACTTTTGTTCACCATTGGGCACCCACGAGCACCTGAGTCGGACCTGAGAAGGCCCAGTCTCGACAATGATTTACTTTGCTAACCAATCAAAAAATCCATAGGTATTCGTAATAATGTTGTTGATCGAGGTCGGCTTCGCTCCTGGGCCTGACTCATGTGTCCAGCTCAACGCCATCTTTGAGCTACCGGTCGCGGTTGCCAGCAGAGCCGGCACGGCGTCTGTATTGGACGCGGCTCTTTGATGACCGATTGCTGGGTAACTAAGTAACCGGTCGGCGGCGCCGTCTCGTACCTGGGAGCCTTTTGCGCGCGCTGACGCACATATCGCACGTTTAGATAGTTAACTGAGGTAACGAAGCACCGCGTTGAGCAGCGGCGATGTCGCTTCTGGGGCACCAAAAAAAATATTTCTAGATTTTTGCGAGTTTCTATTTCACTCAGGTAACGGTCGGGGTAGCTTAACGGGGCCTGAGAATACTCAGCTCACACTTAGCTTAGGGAAGGGTTCGGGGAGATGGCTGGTCAGCACTCAAAGAAGAATCGGCGGGCGGGGAAGAGTAAAGCCCGTCGTCGCACACTTGGCCTCGGTGGTTCTGCCGGGGCGTTTTTGGCGTTCGGGTTGACCCCGTTGGCCAGCGTTCCGCCGGCTCACGCCGATGGTCTGGACGCGATCATTGACCCGATCCTGAACTCGATCCTGAGTTCGGTGACCAGCT
>NZ_DATNJW010000550.1:0-3163 GCF_035603715.1 Mycobacterium sp.
GGTCGACTTCGTGGCTGGTGGCGAACTCGGCGGCGGCTAGTAGGACCTCCAACCGGCCGCCGGTGGCCAGCGACGTGGCCAGCTCATCGTCCATCAGCCGGACCGGAATGGTGCCGCCCGGCACGCCGGGCGCCAGCCGGGGCCGGTCGGCCAGCGGCCACAGCATGGTGACCGGTACGGGTTTGGAGGTATCGGGTGCGACGACGGCGCTCAGCGTGTCGCCGGACGTATCGAGTGGATCGGCCGGGACGCCCACCACCGGCAGCAGGAATCGGGCGTTGTCCAGCCGCGCCGGTTCGCCGTAGTCGGGGGTGCCGTTGACGTTGACCAGCAGCGGGTAGACGCCGGGCGCGGTGATATCCAGGGAATGTTTGGTCGCCGAGCGCATCGGGGCCGACAACGTGAATTTCGTCTTCTGGCCGCGCCGTAGCTCGGGGGATACCGTCACGAACTCCTGGGCGGCCTGGTACTGGTCGGTGCCGCCGTCGAGGTTGGTGCGCAATCCCGCCGAGGTGGACACGGCCGGGGCATGTTCGAGGCGAATCATCACGTCGCGGACGGGCCGGTCGCCGATGTTGGCCACGGTCCCGGTGACGGTCACGATCGGCTCGCTGGTGGTGGTGGCGACCTGCGGGGTGACCTGATCGATCCGGACCTGAACGAAGGGCATCGCGCCGGGCTCGCCCGCAGCGGCGGTGGGCAGCACGGCGCCCGCGCCCAGGATGCCAACGACCGCCATCAGGCGCAGCAGGGCCGCCCGCCGGAGTCGCGGCGCCGTCGAACCGCTGTCAATCCTCGCGAGCGAGTGGTGCCTCAACCTCGATTTGCTCTGCATCGTCGTCGGAGGCTACGGCGCGGGACCGCGACCGTTCTTGCGGCCTCGGGCGGACTCGTCGGGCCGACGGATCCGGGTGCGGGAATGGGTTTGCGGACGCCGCCGCGGTGAGGTGGGCGGCAGTGGTGGCAGCGCGGCCGGGCCGTCGCTCTGCAGCTTGTCGATCAGCTCGTCGGCCACCTCGGCCAGCCGGCGTTCGTCGGCGTACGCCAGCCGGGAGGTCAGCTCGGGGATCGGCACCCATGCCACCTCGGCGACCTCCACGTCCTCGTCGGACAGCTCGCCGCCCAAAAAGCGCATCAGATAGTGATGCACGGTTTTATGTACTCGCCGACCATCGGTGACGAACCAGTAGTCGATGCGGCCCAATGCCGCCAGCACGCTGCCTTGTATCCCGGTCTCCTCGGCGACTTCCCGGATCGCGGTCTGTTCGGCGGTCTCGCCGAGTTCGATGTGGCCTTTGGGAAGTGACCACAGCATCCGGCCGCGCCGGTCGACGCGACCGATCAAGGCTGCGACCTGCTCTTCACGCGGCCGATCGATGTTGTCGATGACCAGTCCGCCTGCCGATGTCTCGTGCACGGTTCGCAGCCGCTCGGGTCCGCGGCGTGCCGAGCGTCGTTGCACAGGCTTCGCTGGAGCGGCTGGTGTGCCGCCGGCCACGGCCTCGTTGCCGGATTGGGGCTCGCCCGACCCTGCCGAGCGCCGACCGCGGCGCCTCCCGCGGCGCCGACGCGGTTGCGATTTTTCGCCGTCGGACACCCAAGCGATAGTAGCTGGCGTGCTCAGACGCTCTTGCCACACTCGCCGGTAGTGAGCTGCACGATCGGGCCACGGTGCGGCCACAAGTCGGACTCTCCCCCTCGCCGCTTCGCGGCTGGGCGGTACCCCCACAGCGGCCACCGGGCGCCGCGTCGTCGTCCGACTACGCTCTGTCCCGTGCCCGACGATGCCCGAGATGCCGAGCTGCTGACCGCTGCCGCGGTCGCATTGAACAGGCATGCCGACGTCCTGCGCGGGCTCGGCGGGTTGTTCGCTGCCGCCGGCCACGAGCTGTATCTGGTCGGCGGCTCGGTGCGCGACGCGGTGCTGCAGCGGCCGATCACCGACCTGGACTTCGCCACCGATGCCCACCCCGAGCAGCTGCAGAAATTGCTGCGACCGTGGGCCGACGCGCTGTGGGATACCGGCATCGAGTTCGGCACGATCGGTGCGGAGAAGAACCACCAGCGCCTGGAGATCACCACGTTTCGGGCCGACCGTTACGACGGCGTATCCCGCAACCCCCAGGTGCGTTTCGGCGACTCCCTCGACGACGACCTGGTGCGCCGCGACTTCACCGTGAACGCGATGGCGGTGCGCGTGACGGCGACCGGCGCCGCCGAATTCGTCGATCCACTAAAGGGTTTGGCCGCGGTGCGGGCCCGAATTCTGGATACGCCTGCGGCGCCTCAGGTTTCGTTCGGTGACGACCCGCTGCGGATGCTGCGCGCTGCACGGTTCGTCTCGCAACTGGGCTTCACGGTAGCCCCGCGGGTCCGCTCCGCGATCGAGGACATGGCCCCCGAACTTGGCCGGATCACCGCCGAGCGGGTCGCCGCCGAGCTGGACAAACTGCTGCTGGGAGCCGATCCGGTCGCCGGCATCGAGCTGATGGTGCAGACCGGGCTGGGCGACGTGGTGCTGCCCGACGTCGGCGGCATGCAGATGGCGATCGACGAGCATCACCAGCACAAGGACGTCTACCAGCATTCGCTGACTGTGCTACGGCAGGCGGTCGCCCTGGAGGACGAAGGTCCCGACCTGGTGCTGCGCTGGGCGGCGCTGCTGCACGACATCGGTAAGCCCGCCACCCGCAAGCACGAACCCGACGGGGGAGTCAGCTTCCACCACCACGAGGTGGTGGGTGCCAAGATGGTCCGAAAACGGTTGCGCGCGTTGAAGTATTCGAAACAGATCGTCGAGGACGTCTCGCAGCTGGTGTATCTGCACCTGCGGTTCCACGGTTACGGCGACGGCAAATGGACCGACTCGGCGGTGCGGCGTTATGTCACCGACGCAGGACCGCTGTTGGGTCAGCTGCACAAGTTGGTGCGCGCCGACTGCACCACCCGCAACAAGCGCCGCGCGGCCCGGCTGCAGGCCAACTACGACGACCTCGAGGCGCGGATCGCGGAGCTGGCCGCCAAGGAAGACCTGCAGCGGGTGCGACCGGACCTGGACGGCAACGCGATCATGGACCTGCTCGGCATTCCGGCCGGTCCACAGGTCGGCGAGGCGTGGCGGTATCTCAAGGAGTTGCGGCTGGACCGCGGGCCGCTGACCCAC
>NZ_DATNJW010000551.1:0-4755 GCF_035603715.1 Mycobacterium sp.
AGATGTTCACCACCGGCGCGCACAAGTGCCAGTACGTCTTCCTGATCACCAACACTGACCCCGATGCCCCAAAGCATAAGAGCCTGACCATGTTTCTGGTGCCACTGGATTCCCCGGGCATCGATATCCAGGGCATCCGCACCGTCGACGGCGACCGCACCAATATCGTCTACTACAGCGACGTGCGCGTCGAGGACAAGTACCGGCTCGGCGAGGTCAACGGGGGCTGGACGGTGCTGCGCGAGCCGCTCAACACCGAGCACGGCGCTGTCGCTGCCGCACCGGATGGGTTGCAGGACGTCTCAATCATGATGCACCAGGCCGGGTTTATGGCGCATGCCCTGGACAAGACCGCAGCCAAGGTCGGGGAGCGGGATAGCAATGGGCACAGGCTTGTTGGCGATGAATCGGTGGCGTACCGGTTGGGCCGCAGCGCCGCCCGGATCGAGGCGGCGCTGAGTGCGCCGAGCATCTTCGGCCGGGTGGCCATCGCGCAGACGATGCGCGATGTCTCACCGGAGTTGATGGACATTCTCGGTACGGCTTCGACGCTGCCGGTGGGTACCGACGGTGCGGCTGACGACGGTGCGTCGGAGTACGTCTACCGGTTCGCCCCGCTGGTCGGGATCTACGGCGGCACCCTCGAGGTCTTCCGTAACATGATTGCGCAGTACACGCTCGGCTTGGGCAAGCCGAACTATTCGGCGCCCAAGAAGGTTTCGTAGCCCGGTCAGGTCGACAGGATAGTTGCGGCAGCGGTTCCGGGCGCACCGTAAACCTGGGCGAATCCGACTCGCGGAGTTCCCGGAACTTGGCGTTCACCTGCCTGGCCCCGTAACTGCCGCACCAGTTCGTGCATCTGGCGCAAACCGGATGCCCCGATCGGTTCGCCGTTGGCGATCAGTCCACCGTCGGTGTTGACCGGCATGGTGCCGCTGATCTCGGTAACGCCGTCGGCCAACAGCTTCTCCTGCTCGCCGTCGGCACAGAATCCCGCCTCGGCCATGTGAATGACCTCCGCGCCGGCGTCGGTGTCCTGCAACTGGATGACGTCGACATCGCTGGGCGAAACGCCAGCCTTCTCGAAGGCGGCTTTGGCGGCGTAGACGGTCGGCGAGACGTCCTCATCGACCGGTGCATATGTGGTGTTGACCTCGTACGCACCGTAGCGCCGGGTACGGATTTCGACCGCCCGCACATATACGGGTTTGGTGGTGAACCGGTGCGCGATGTCGGCGCGACACATCACGACGGCGGCTGCGCCTTCGTCGGGGGCGCAGAACATGTACTGGGTCAGTGGGAAATTCAGGATCGGCGAGGCCAGGATGGCCTCTTCGGAGATCGGCTTGCGGCGGAAGGCGTTGGGGTTCAACACTCCGTTGCGGAAGTTCTTCGCGGCGACCTTGGCCAGCGTGTGGGTGGAGATGCCATGATCGTGGAGGTATCTGTTGGCCTTCATCCCGAAGAACTGGGTAGTGAGGTATTGACCGTTCTGGGCGTACCAGCTCGGCATGCCGACCAGCGCGGGATCTTCGGTAAAGGCGCCGCGGGGGTGCTTGTCCATTCCGACGGCAATGCCAATGTCGTAGTCGCCCAACCGGATACTGTCAGCGCACAATTTGGTCGCGCTGGCCGCGGTGGCACAGGCATTGAACACGTCGGTGAACGGAATGCCGGTCAGACCCACCATGCCGACGATCGCATCCGGGTTCGCCACCGTCCAGCTGCCGCCGACGGCGAATTGAATGTCCTTCCAACCGACACCCGCATCGGCAAGCGCGAGCCCGATCGCGTCGGCGGCCATCTGCATCGCTGATTTGCCTTCGAAGCGGCCGAACGGATGCAGACCTACGCCGATGATCGCGACCTCGTTCGTACTATGACTCATGCGGGTGCTCCATCACTTTGACCCTTTCGGGCCTACTTGGCATCGAACGTAACGGGCAGCGCTGTCGGCGAGCGGAACGGCTGGCCGTAGATGTGCGGGTCGTCATCGGTGATGAGCTTCAGGTTGGTCACCCGGCTAAGCAGACATTCCAGCGCCACTCGGGTTTCCATGCGAGCCAGGTGCAGGCCCAGGCAGGTGTGTTCTCCGGCGGCGAACGAGATGTGGGGCAACTGCTTCCGGAAGATGTCGAAATCTTCCGAGCGTTCCCAGCGGTGCTGATCGCGGTTGGCCGAGCCGATGCACAGGTCGACGGCGGACCGTGCGGGTATCTTAATTCCTTGCAGCACAGTGTCTTCGGTAGTGAAGCGTTGCACGGTGGTCAGCGGTGTCTCGAACCGCAGTCCTTCTTCGATCGCCGGCGCGACCAACGCGTGATCGGATTGGACCGCGGCGAACTGCTCGGGGTGGGTGAGCAACAAGAACAGCAGGTTGCCCGATGATCGGTAGGTGGTTTCCAGTCCTGCCGGAAGCAGCAGTCGGAGGAACGAATAGATGGCCTCGTCGCTGAGCTTTTCGCCGTCGATCTCTGCGGTGACCAGATCGCCGATGATGTCCTCGGTCGGTTGGGCCCGGCGCTGTTCGATCTGTTCGAGGAAATAGTCTTTCAGGGCTGCGGAAGCCTCGAACGCGCGCTCGTACTTGATGGTGTAGTTGATCAACTGCACCGCGCGTCGGCGGAAGGTCGGCAGATCGTCGGCCGGCAGACCCAAGAGCTTTGCGATGACGCGGGTCGGGAACTCGAAGGTGAAATCGCGGACGAGGTCGGCGTGCCCGGCATCGATGAACTCGTCGATCAGCGCATCGCAGATTGGCCGCACAATCTCCGGTTCCCAACGGGCAAGTGCCTTGGACTTGAACGCCGCCGATACCAGATTGCGGTGTTCGCGATGCGTATTGCCCTCCATCGCCAAGATGGAGGGACCGATGAACAGCCCGATCGTGTTGTCGTAGTAAGTCGAGTTGAAAACCTTGCCGTCGCGAAATGCGGTGTTCACCGCGTCGAATGACATTGCGGCGAAGGAATTCTTGGGCCGCAACGCTTCCGGGGTTTTGGAATAGTCGATGACGGATCCATGGAATACGCCGGCCCCGTCGCGCTTCTGGGCGAAGTACGGATACGGATCGCGGATGAACTCAGACGGCAAGGCGGCGTTGACGGCGGCGTCTCGAAGTTGACTTTCCACAGCTGCGCTCCAGCTTCGTCGAGTGGACCGGCGTCCTGCCGCATGATCGTACTGTAAATATTACAGTAGCGTACATCGGCTAGCCAGGTCGCTGCGAGCTATCGGTACCCGGACCGAACAGTGAACCCGATCCGGCCCGTAAACGTGTCAACACCGGGAGGCCACAGCTTGTGGCCGGCCAAAGTTGCAGTGCCAAGAATGGCGGAGGTCGGATATGCAGTCAGGCGCGCGTCAGCGATCCAAGGCCTACCGAGGCGTAGCTTTAGAGGGCGGTGTCGCGCGCTGGTACGACGCGAGAGCGCGGAAGGCGCGAGCCGAAAAGCAGGCGTTGGCCTGGCGGGTGGCCGAGTCCCTGCCTTCGTCCGGGCGGGTGCTCGAGGTCGCTCCAGGGCCGGGATATCTCGCGATTGAACTTGCACGCCTCGGCGACTACCAGGTCAGCGGCCTCGATATCAGCGAAACGCTGCTGGCCATCGCGCGCGAAAACGCGGCTCGAGAGGGCGTCCAAGTCGACTTCCGCCACGGCGACGCAGCTGCCATGCCGTTCGAAAGCGGGACCTTTGATTTCGTCGTGTGCCAGGCAGCATTCCAGAACTTCAGCAGTCCGGCTGATGCGCTAAAAGAGATCAGACGGGTATTGAAAGTGGGCGGTACAGCGGTGATCGTTGACCTTCGCCATGATGCTTCCGGCGAGGCGATCAATGAGTACGTCGGGACCATCAGCGGCGGCGTGTTCGACTGGCTGACCAACCAGCTACTTTTCCGGCGGCTCCTCGTGCGGCGCGCTTACTCCAGCGAACAGCTCAAAGAATGGCTGGCAGCAAGCCAATTCTCCGACTTTGAGATTCTGGAAGGTCCGATGGTCCTCGAGCTGTGGGCGACAAAGACCGCTTCCTGATCGAATGGTCGCAGACTCAGGGGCCGCGCCGGTTCCGCCTGGTCAATTCCACGCCGAGTTCGTCGAACGGCACCGGATGGCCTTTGGCGCAACGGACTTCGACTGACGCATCGGCGCCGCAATCGAGATGGGTAAGCCGCAACCGGTTGGAGCCGGACAGGTGCCGTTGGCCCCATACGAACATCGCCCAGACTACCGGCATGAAATCGATCCCGGCTTCGGTGAGTACGTACTCGTCGCGGGTGCGCTGCCCGGGCTCGCGGTACGGCTGGCGCGTCAACAGTCCGAGGTCGACCAGTTCGGACAACCGCGCGGAAGCCGCAGCTTTGGTGACACCGATCCGCTGGGCGAAATCGTCGAATCGAGTGGTGCCGTAGTAGGCCTCGCGCATGATCAGCATCGCCGATTTGGTGCCCACGACCGACATGGTCTGCTCGATCGGGCAGTCACCGACCGCCGACCAGGCGTCGCGATCAGCCAGCGCGCCCTGTAAAAGTGTCACGCAAATCACCTCCGATCTGGGTTGTTCTCAGTATACCCAGGTGTTTAGCTGGGTACAGGTGTAGATACTTAGCATTCGGCTCAAGGAGGAGTCATGGCATATCAAGGTCGAGACGCCGTCATTGTGGGCGCGGTACGCACGCCCGTGGGCAAGGGCAAGGCCAGCGGCGCACTGCACGACGTGCTGCCCGCAGATCTGCTGGCCCACAGCTTGCGAGAGCTGG
>NZ_DATNJW010000552.1:0-4454 GCF_035603715.1 Mycobacterium sp.
TCCTCTGCCACCCACTGCATGTGGTCGAGGTAGGCATCGAGCCCGTCCAGGGCAGGCGGACTGACCCAGGTATCCGTAACGCCAAGTTCGGCCAGCCTGTTGCAGTTGTCTATCACCTGCTGGGCGCTCTGGCCGAAATGCGCATTTGGATCGTCGACGATCGCGTGCTCCTGACCGATGGACAGCACCGCCAGGCTGTAGAACAGGGAAAACGGCCGGGCGCCGAACCCGGGCTGCGAGCGTAGGTAGTCCATCTTGGCCGGCAGCTCGTCGGGCTTGGTCAGCCATGGCGCCCAGCCGTCGCCGAACCGGGCCGCTCTGCGCAGCACCGCGTCGGCGTCGCCACCCATCCACATCGGCGGGTGGGGTTTGGAGATCGGCTTGGGCCCGAACGCGATGTCGTCGAACTTGACGAACTCGCCGTCGAAGGTCGGCGAATCGCTGTGCCACAACTCGAACATCGCCTCAAGGCACTCGTCCGCCAAGCGGCCACGCTTGGTGAAGGGGACACCGATCGCGTCGTATTCCTCCTTGAGCCAGCCGACGCCGACGGTGGTCTGGGCACGCCCGCCACTGAGCCAATCGAGCGTTGCGATTTGCTTCGCGGCGATGATCGGGTTGTGTAGCGGGAGGATGGTGACCATCGAGCCGATGGTGATTGTCGAGGTGGCGCCCGCAATGAACGCCTGTGCGGTGGTGGCGTCGAAGTAGTGGTCTCCAGAGAACTCGAGATGACCGGTCGGGGTGAGGAAGTGCTCCGGCAAGAAGACCATCGAGTAACCCAACTGCTCGGCCCGCTGGGCCACTCCGGCGATGTCCACACCGGAAAGCTGGTGTTCCCACGGCTGCGTGATCGCCGCGACGTGCATGCAGTTCGGCAGATTGACGGCGAATCTCATGTGCGCCCTCCGATTTCATGGGCCGGTGGCGGAGCGCCGACTGAATGATCCGACGGCACGTACAGTGTGACCCGCTCATTATGACAGTCGGCTGCCAATCGTCAAGATCCACATGCCCGGGGCGCGAAGATTCAGATTGGCTGACACAGTGGCTCGTCCAGTGCGACAATCGACTGCAGTTTTGACAGTGAACTGTCAGCCGATACGACCAGGAGAACCATGCACACCGGCCCTGCGATGCCACTGACCGATCCGATCCGAGGCAGCAGCGAGCCCGGCCGGCTCTGGACCCTGACAAACGTTGGCGAAGCCACGCCGGACATCCTCTCCCCGCTGTGCTGGTCACTTTGGGGGACCGGTGTCGAATTCGCTTCCCGCGGCGGCCTCTACGACTTCGGAGTGCTGGGTCGCTCGGCACTTCGGGTACCCGACGACCCGAATCGGTGGAGCACCGCCTGCTTCTTTGGCAGACAAGCGATGAACGTCGATCGCGCCCGCGAACTTGCCGGGTTGCTGCCCGGAATGACCGGTGACGACTTCGAACGCGATTTGTTGGGCGCAGTGCGGCCCGATGCGGCTCCGACCCGTAGCGACCCCCGCCGGTTGCCGGCAGTCGTCGTCAAGGCGCCGTTGGTGCTGGCGCGAGAGCGGTCTGCTCCGCGCCGCCTACACCGGCGCCAGATGGACTGGTGGCGGGCAACCGTACTTAATGGACGACGGCCTGATCCGCGGAATCTGCTCACTGATTCGTCGTACCGGTTCAGTGCGGCGATGCGGGTGCATGTTCGTACTCGGCTCATCCTCAATGTCTTTCGCGCACAGGTCGAATCGATTGCCGTCAAGGCGGGTCGTGGTGATCTGGTGCCCGCGCTGTTGGCCGGGTATGGCGGCGTGATCGAAACCGAATTGGCCGATGACGTGTGGTCGTTGGGGCACCGACGGATCACGTTGAACGAGTTTCTTTCTCGGCACGGTTTCCATGGTCCCAACGAGGGCAATGTGATCGGTCATTCGTGGCGGGAGGATCCAGACGCGGTCCTGCGTGCGGCCGCCGCCCACAGCAACAGGCCCGAGTCCGACCGCCCGGCGGCGCGTGCAGAACGTGCAGCCGCGATGCGCCGGAATGCCGAGGCCGACTTGCTCTCAACGCTTCCCACGGCGCGACGCCTGTTGGTGCGTCGCCTGCTGGCATCGACGGGGGCTCAAGTGCGAGCCGTAGAACTGACCAAGGCCGCGTTCCTGACCGCCGTTGACGGATGCCGCGCGGCAGCCGGCGGGTTCGGTGCTGAGCTGGTCGACGCCGGGGCGCTGGATCGGGTTGACGACGCCTGTTACCTGACCGTGGACGAACTGCTGGCTCCGCTGCCTGCGAACGTGCGCGAATTGGTGGAGTTTCGCCGAAGCCGGCGCGAGGAGTACCGGCGCCTTGAGGTGCCGTCGGTCTTCACCGGGATGCCCGAGGCTATCGAGCGGTCGAATGAGCCGGCTTCAGAGGATGCCGTTATTCACGGAACGCCCGCAGGTCCAGGGGTGTTCGAAGGCACGGTAAGGGTGGTGGTCGATGCGGAATCGAAGGAAACCCTCGACGACGGCGAGGTACTGGTTTGCAAGTTCGTCGACCCTGGCTGGACTGCCTTGGTCTCGCTGGCGGGTGCCCTGGTAACCGACATGGGCAGTCCCGCCAGTCACGGGGCGATCGTCGCGCGGGAGCTCGGTATTACGTGCGTGGTCGGAACGGGCAACGGCACCAGGACATTACGCAGCGGCGATGTCGTGCGGGTGGACGGGACCACCGGCGAGATCGCGTTGCTGGCCCGGTCCCGGTCCACGGTGGAGAAGTGAGCGTGCAGCCGGGCGCGCTCTCTTCGGGTCTGCCCGCGGCCAAGGAGCAAGTCGTGACCAGTTGCCCGCCGGTGTCGGGCTGGACCGAGAATCTGCTGTTCACGCCCTACGACCCTGTGCACGACGTCGGCATGTGGCTGCATCTGGGCACAGTGGCCGACATGTGGGAGATGTGGGAGGACCGTGTCCTCATCGCGCTGCCCGCGGATCGGGGAGTGTTGTCCATGTGGGCGTATCACCGCACTGTGCCCGAGCGCCGGCCCGCGGGAGCCAATCTGGCTTTCCGGTGTGAAGAGCCGTTCGCGAGATGGCACATTACTTTTGACGGATTCTGTCTGCGGTCTTCTTATGACGCGATGCGGTCCGCACCATTGCCCGACGGGCCGAAGACCCACGTCCGCCTGGATCTGGAGGTGCACGGCGTGACCCCAGTGTGGGACGCCGAGGCCAGTCCGCCGACCGACTCGGGCGCCGGAATGGCCGAACAGAGCTGGGCCAGAGAACATTACGAGCAACTCACCCATGTCGTCGGCGAGGTGACCGTAGGATCAGAAACCTTCCTGTTCGACGGTGGTGGCTGGCGCGATCATTCGCGTGGGCCACGCGGTGCCGACACTCTCACCGACTGGGGCGGCCACGTCATCGCCGGGGGAGTCATGCCGAGCGGCCGCGCATTCGGGTTCTGCAGGTATTGGGCCCGCGACGGGCGCACCACGCTGCAGGGTGCTTACGCGGTTACCAACGGTTTACTGCGACACGTGAAACTGGAGGAGATTCCGCCGCCGGCGGTGCTGCAGCGCGACGGTGAGCAATTTGGCTGCAAGCTCGATGGTCAACCGATCGAGGCCACCATCTGCTCATCGTTGTGGCTGTCGATGGCCGAGGGCCTGCCCTATGGGTTGGTGGCTCCGGCGCAGGCCTACACCGTGAGCTGGGCCGAGGTGACATGGGGAGGGGAGACCGGCTATGCCTACCTCGAGAGGTCGAGTCTCACCGGTCCGCCGCCTCGTTGACTATGACAGTCGACTGTCATAGTGTGACTTAATCCCGGCCGTTGCGAAAGGTATCCGACGTGGCTCCGAATCTATTCATAGCGCTCACCAATCCGATCGACGGTCAAGATGACGCCTTCAACAAGTGGTATGACGCTCAGCACTTGCCGGAGGTTCTCGACGTCCCGGGAGTCGTGGCCGCGCAGCGTTACGACATCGTCGAACTGAAAGTCCCGGACGACCAAGAGTTGCCCGCTCAGTTGCCGCCGCCGACCCACCGCTACATGGTGATCTACGAGTTGGACAACGAGCCCGACGTCGTGATGGCGGAATTCCTGAAACGGGTCATGGCCGGAACGCTGTCACTAGGGGAGTGGCTCGATCTGACCACCATCTCCCTCACCGGATGGGCGCCACGCGGCAAACGCGTTCTGGCGGATAGCTAGTGGGCGACTTACTTGCTGTCATCCACGCTCAACGAGCGTGTCGTCGTTTTGATCCGGACGGCAAGGTACCCGATTCCGACGTCGAGCAGATGCTTGCCGCCGCGGTGCACGCACCGAGTGCGGAAAACACCCAACCTTGGACGTTCATCGTCGTCCGCGACGACCGCAACCGCGCTCTCCTCGCGGCGTGGTGGACAGAAACGTGGAACGCGGGCGGAGGTGACTTCGTCAAGCAGAGCGTCGAAGACAAGGCATTGGTTGCTGACCTCGAGTTC